>CAMCBY010000190.1 GCA_945873015.1 Klebsiella pneumoniae | reverse complement strand
CCATACATGGCCCAGTCACGCACCGCGTCGCTATAGGCCCGTTTGGCCTGCTCACCTAAGGCGAGTGCAGAGTCCGCAATGGTGCCGTCGGCGCGATTGCGCGCGCGCCATGCATCATGCGAGCCGGCCGTCTCCGCCGGTCGCACGATATGGCCGTGTTCATCTATCCACACCGCCTGCGGCACGTTCACCATGTTGTAGAGATCGGCCACACGGTGTTCGGTGTCGATCAGCACCGGGTAGCTCGGCTGAGCGAGGTCTATCCATTGCCTGGCGGTCTCGGCGCCGCGTGATTCTTCTGCTACGGCGATAACCACAAAATTGTGCTCGCGCATGTCTTCGTACAAGGCCTGCCACACGGACAGGTCAAGACGGCAGCCTCACCAACTGGACCAGGTAGTGAGAAAGACGCGTTGGCCGCGATAGTCCGACAGACGATGCAACTGGCCGTCAATATCAGGCAGTTCGAAATCGGGCGCAGTGAGGCTGGCAAGTGTGGCGGCGCGTTCACCCGCAGAGGCACCAAGCAGCCAATGAGCACCGCTGTCGTCGTGTAATACGGGACGGCCGAGCAGGCGCCAGAAGGCCGCGATATTGGTCTGTCCGTCGGCGACGAAGTGCGCGGCATCCTGGCGTGGCACCGGCACACAGATGTCGCCCTGACATAGCCCTTCGGGCTTGAGGGTCCAGCCACTGACGGCGGTGACGGTTTTATCACTCAGCCACAGCGCGTCGCCCTCGGCACGGGCCTGGCTTCGGTCCAGTTCAAGCTGCCCGCCCTCGTTCAGTACGGTAATCATCGCCCTCGCTCCTTGACCGCGCCATGGCGGTCGGCAGGTCAGTGCCGCCGCATTGGGGCACTGCTCGAAGCGCAGATTTTATGCACGGCGATGCGCACAGAGCGAGCGCGCCGCGTACCTACTCTCATGGGTAGGGAGCAACGGCGCGCCGCACCGCACCGCACCTTCAGGCAAAACTGTCAGAGAACAGGCTGTCCGCCCAGGTGAACATGTCCTGGTAACTGTCCTGGTTGACTTCGCCGGCGGGTGCCTCGCCAAGATCGACACGGTGCATGCCCTTGCCTTTGACGGCGCCGCTGGCGTCAAAGATATCGCCATAGAGGAAGTTGGCCGACAGCCACGAGGCGCTTCGCGCGGTGATGGGACTGTAACAAGCCGAACTGGTCGCGATATTTCTGTCGGGCGCTTCGCCGTTGAACGCCCGCAAGATTGCATCCGCGCAGACCTTCGCTTCGGAATTGGCCATGTGGCCCGACTTCGGCACCGCCTTGCCATCGCTGGCTGGCACGGCGCAGGCATCCCCGATGACATGCACATTCGGGTAGGCAGCGATGCCATAGGTCAACGGATCGATGGGCACAAAACCACTGGCGTTGACGCCGAGCGTCGCGGCGATGCCACCGGCGCGGTGCGCGGGAATGATATTGAGCACCCGGGCGTTACTCACGTTCATGGCGCTGGTGTTGATGCTGCGCGAACTCGAGTCGACCGACAGCACGTTGGCATTGGGCACATACAGAATGCGTCCGGCATGGGTGACGTTGAACGCGTGGGTAAAGGCTTCCGGTTCGGCCTGGATACCGGCATTGGCATCCAGCACCACCACCATCGCCCCGGTGCGTTTCATGCGTTTGAGATAGTCGGCCGCCATACATGCCCGCTCGTAAGGTCCGGGCGGACAGCGATAGGGTGATTTAGGAATGGTCATGACAAAACGATCGTTGTTACGCATCGTCGCCAGTTGATTCTTGAGCAGCGTGGTCTGCGTGCCGGCCTGCCAGGCATGGGGCGTGAGCGCGGCATTGTAATTGCCGGGCGGCGCCACAAAATCGACGCCGGGCGCGAGCACCAGATGATCGTAGCTCAGCGTTTGATTGCCGGTCGCGGTGCCGACGGTGACGCGATTGCCGGCCGGGTCAACTGCCAGCGCACGACCTTGCAATACTGAGACACCGCGGGTATTGCGCAAGGCTTGATAACTTATGGTGATGCGATTCATGCCGAGCAGGCCGGTCACCACCAGATTGGAAAGAATGCAGGACACATGTGCGCTGGCCGGATCAACCAGTGTGACATTGACGTTGCCGCCCCACATACGCAGATATTTGGCGACCGACGCACCGCCAAAACCACCGCCAATCACCACCACGCGCGGCGCGGCCGCGAGACTCGTGCGCGGCAGCATGGCCATGCTGCCGGCGATACCTGCCATGCGCAGGAAATTTCTTCTGTTGATGTTCTTCATGACTTTATCCTCCAGTGCTCAATTGCCACCGCCAGGCAAGCTGGCGAAATAGTCGGCAATCACGCGCAACTGCTGATCGGTGTAACCGCGCGCCTGTCTGTCCATGATGCCTTCGACGCGCGTGCGGTGTTTCATCTCGCGCAACTCGTTATAGATCTCCTGCGCTGATTCGCCCGCGAGTTCGTCGAACCCTCGGCCGCTGCCGCCGGTGCCGTGGCATTGCGCGCATTGCGCTGCCAGCAGTCGGCCGGCCGGCGGCGCGGCGAGCGTATTAGCGCTCACCGCACAGGCCAGCACCACGCCGAGTGCGGCACAGAGTGGCCGCATACGCCTTTGCTCTGTCTTCATGTCTTGCTCCTTTCAAACTTCGCCGACCCCAGCGGTCGACGATCGATGTCGCTGTCGTGAAACTACGCCCTTGAGTCGTCACGAATGCCAAACACGTCGCAACTGCCGCGCGCATGTTTGCGCGCAATGCAGGGTTGCCAATCGACTCACAGTTTGTGAAGAGGCGGAAAAAACCGCTGCGAGAAATGATGAGGATTAAAGTGTGTCAGACATGATCTGGCGCAAGACGGTGGTGTTGAAGATAGTGTTGGAGATGGTGTTCTGTATCACGCCTGCATGAAGTGCACGCGTCGACAGATCATGCGCAGGCGCAAGTGCACCTGCGCGCAGGAGAGTCGCGCAGTGCTCAGCCGTAGTCGTGGTAATCGGCTACGCGTCCATTGCGTATGGTCCAGATGCACGCCAGTTCGAGTTTCACAGTCTCGCCCTTCTTCGCAAAACCCTCGACATCGTCGGTGGGTGTACCTTCCCAGATAAGTTCACTGACCACGGTGTCGCCTGCCACGAACTGACGGCGCAGGGAATGAAAGCGACGGTCGGGTAACAGTGTCGCGAACTGGCGCATGACCGTCAGTAGATTGTCGGCGCCCGTCAGCAGTGCGCCGCGGTTGTGATGCTCCACATGAATGTCGGTGCTCATCAAGGTCGCGAGGGTATCGAAATCCTTGGCGTTGTAGGCGGCGATCCAGCGGTTGGCAATATCGAGTGGCGTAGTCATGAGTGGTGTCCTGGTGAAAAAACTGACGAAGACTGATTGATTTTCGCACTGGTGCTGCGGCCGCGATGCCAGCATCGGATGGCACGCCGCCGAGGCGCGTTATTGTTTCCACGACCAGCCCAGCATGACCGAATTGACATGGGCTTCGACGCGTTCAGTGCCACCAATGCCGAGCAGTGCCGTCGCCGAGGGGCCGTCGTAGGGCGGCGCGATGAAGCGGCTGTAGGCGAGATGTAATTCGTGGCCGGGGTCGGGTTGCCAACTCAAGCCCGCGCTCAACTGGTGAATGGGGTTGGGTGCCATCATGTTCATGGTCACCGAGTCGATGCCGTCATCGCGTTGCGGGCGTTCGCCGTAGGCATAACCACCGCGCAGCGTGAGTGTCGGTAACAGGGTATAGGCCAGACCGAAGCGGAAGTTGTCCTGGTTGCCCCAGTTGAAACCACTGCCATGGCGCGAGCCGAGTGCAGCGTCGCGCGGATCGATAAGGCTGTTCAGCACACCATTGCCGGTCGCGCGCACGTCGCCGAAATTGATGCGCTGATAATCGAAAGTGAAAACCACGCGCGCGGCGGGTTTGAGTGCGATGCCGGCGGAAAAATTCTCGGGTATATCCAGACCACCATCGGCAAGCAGGCCATCGTATTGTTCGAATTCCTGGGTGTAGACCTTGCTCGACCAGGCGGCGCCGAGGTTGAGCCAGGGCGTGAGTTCAGCGAGCCAGCCAAGGCGGACACCCGCGCCCAACGCCCAGTCATAACCACGGTTGGTGACATCGCCCGGATGTTGCGAAAAACCTTTGAAGGCATGCAGGCCAAAAGCCTTGAAGCGCTGCACGACCAGCAACGGCGCAATACCAATCGTGTGGCCAGGCAGCGCCTGCCAGGCGGCACCTGGGGCTATCACGAGTTGCATGATGTCGAAACCGGCCGGTCCACAGCCGAGCAGGAAATTGGCTGGCCGTTTACCGCAATCGGCGGGTGCGACATTGGTGCCGGGAACACCACTGTCGCCACGGTAAGTGGTGTTCAAACCGCCATTGCCGTACAGCGTCAGACCCACCGCCAGGCGTTCATTGATGCGTCGGCTGACAGCCGCTTCGGGGATCAGGAATACATCGAGGTCGCTGGTGGTCGCGAAGTCGTACACCGTATTCGACCCTTCGCGCTCGACGCGCCGATGGGGCATAAAAATATCTGCGCCGATATCAACCCGATTGCCCGCCGCCAGCCATTTGGCCGGATTGGACGCGCCGGCATAGGCGTCCGCCGCGTAGGCGGTGGTGGCGCCCGCCATCTGTCGTGCACCCGGCCCATAACCCAGCGCAAAGTAGCCACCGGCAGCGTGGCTGATCGGGATGTGCGCGAGGCTCAGCGCCAGCGCGGCCAGCGCGCTGAAGAAAAAACGGGTCGGCATGGTCAGTCCTTGATTCTGAATCTGGCCATGCTAGGTCGTAGACCGGGGGGCAGCCATAACACAATAGGATGGCCGTCGGCTGCCGGCGCATCTCCGCTGATCTTGCCCGCAGGCGGAGGCCCTGCGGCGCGAAGCGCTTTGTTTCGCCTCGGCCGACCTCGTTATACTCGCCGCCCACACTTCAAGGAATTGAGCCATGAGCGACACCGCAGCCTATACCCCGCCGACAGTCTGGACATGGGATACCGAGTCCGGTGGCGCCTTTGCCAACATCAATCGTCCGATAGCCGGCGCGACCCATGACAAGGAGCTGCCGGTAGGCGAGCACCCGCTGCAGCTCTATTCGTTAGGCACACCCAATGGCGTCAAAGTGACGGTATTGCTGGAAGAACTGCTGGCGCTCGGCCATGCCGGCGCGGAATACGATGCGTGGCTGGTCAACATTCTTGAAGGCGCGCAATTCGGCAGCGGCTTTGTCGCCGTCAATCCCAATTCCAAGATTCCGGCGCTGCTCGACCGCTCGACCAATCCGCCAACGCGTGTGTTTGAATCGGCCGCCATCCTTATGCATCTCGCCGAAAAATTCGGCGCATTTCTGCCGACCAGTGGCGCCGCGCGCGCCGAGTGTCTGTCGTGGTTGTTCTGGCAGATGGGCAGCGCGCCCTACCTCGGCGGCGGTTTCGGGCATTTTTATGCCTATGCGCCGACCAAGATTGAGTACTGCGTCAACCGCTTCACGATGGAAGTCAAACGCCAGCTCGATGTGCTGAACCGCAATCTTGCCGAGCGTCGTTATCTGTCTGGCGATGAGTACACGCTGGCCGATATCGCGGTATGGCCCTGGTACGGCGTGCTGTGCACGGGCGACCTGTACAACGCGCAGGAGTTTCTCGATGTCACGTCCTATACCCATGTACAGCGCTGGGCAAAAGACATTGAGGCGCGGCCGGCGGTGCAACGCGGCCGACGTGTGAACAAGACCTGGGGGCCGGAAGCAGAGCGGGTAGTCGAGCGTCATTCGGCCAAGGACTTCGACCAGCCGGCTGCCTGAAGCCGCGCCTCCTTCCCCTTCGATAATCTTGAGAGCAGCACCATGACGACAGCAGGCACGCGCAAATCCATCTTCATCACCGGCGCGGCGAGTGGCATGGGCCTCGAAACCGCACGCCTGTTCGCCGCAGGCGGTTGGTTTGTCGGTGGCTATGACATCAACGAAGCGGGGCTCGCCGCGCTCAAGACCGAGCTCGGTGCCAACAACTGCATCGTGCGCCGCCTTGATGTTGCAGACCGTGAGGCCTATCGCGAGGCTGTGGCCGAGTTCGCTACCGCCACTGACGGGCACATGGATGTGTTGTTCAACAACGCCGGCATCGGCAAGGCCGGCTTGTTCGATCAGCAGTCGTTCGACGACATCATGGCGGTGGTCAACGTCAACTTCATCGGTGTGCTGAACGGCATTCATCTCGCCGCACCTTTATTGAAAGCGACGCCGAACGCACTGTGTTTCTCAACCTCGTCATCGTCAGCGACTTTCGGCATGCCGGGCATCGCGGTGTATTCCGCCACCAAGCATGCGGTCAAAGGCCTGACCGAAGCGCTCTCGACGGAGTTCGCGCGTTATGGGGTGCGGGTTGCCGATACGCTGCCGGGTCTCATCGACACGCCGCTCATCCCCGATGCACTGCGCACCACCGCCGCCAGCAGCGGCATGTTCCGTCTCATTCATCCGGTCGAAGTGGCGAAGGCAGTGTGGGCGTCCTATCACGATGAGCCGGCCAAGTTGCACTGGTTCGTGCCGGAAGAAATCGGCGATCTGGACAAGGCGTCGGCGCTCGACCCGGAAGGCACGCGTGCCAAGCTGGCAGTCAACGCAGCGTTTCTTGAGTAGCGAAGAGCCGTGATGAATTTCGAGGATTCGCACCACACCCTGTAGGTGCGAATTCATTGGGTTTAGGTCTAAAACTGAGCATCGGCATTTGATCCTCTGTGGGTCAGACTTCAGTCTGACATTCGTCCGCGATGGGCCGCGCCAGGCCGTTACTACAGTGTCAGACTGAAGTCTGACCCACAATGATCTGGACGACCCGCCGGTGCGAGAGCGCACTCAATACCGCTACCGGCGACTCACCAACCCAATTCATTCCCATACTAGAAACTTCAACGACCGGCCTTCACTTGATTCGAATGTGCGACTGAAGTCGCACCTACAGGTATTCTTGGCGTCCAGGTCTGTGCTTCCCTCGTGGCGGCCTTGTAAAGCACAACATGTGCCCCCATCTCCTTCCCGCGCGCGCGCTTTTGCGCCTGCCTGGTTGGAGATCTGCGATGCGTCAATTGGTATCCGCTGTTGTGCTGCTGCTGACCTTGAGTCTGAGTGGTTGCGGCTACAACACCTTGCAAAGCACCGATGAACAAACCAAGGCAAGCTGGTCGGAAGTCGTCAATCAATACCAGCGGCGCGCGGACCTCATCCCGAATCTGGTCAATACGGTCAAAGGTTTTGCCGCGCAGGAAAAAGACATCCTGCTGGGTGTGACCAACGCCCGCGCCAAAGTCGGCAGCATTCAGGCTACGCCTGAACTGGTGAACGACCCGGCCGCGTTTGCGAAATTCCAGGCGGCACAAGGCGAGCTGTCGAGTGCGCTGGCGCGTTTGCTGGTGGTATCTGAAAACTATCCGCAGTTGAAATCCGACGCCAACTTCCGTGACCTGCAAGCGCAGCTCGAAGGTACCGAGAACCGCATCGCGGTCGCGCGCAATCGATATATCAAGTCGGTGCAGGACTACAACATCACTGTCCGTTCGTTCCCGGGCAATCTTATGGCGATGGCGTTTGGCTACCAGACCAAACCCAATTTTACGGTTGAGAACGAAGCGGCGATCGCCACGCCGCCGAGCGTGGACTTTGGTA
>CAMCBY010000189.1 GCA_945873015.1 Klebsiella pneumoniae | reverse complement strand
GCTGTCGACTTTGGCGTGCGGGCCTTCGTCCCACACGATGGGCAAGGTCTTGAGCGCCTGTTCGGCGGTCCACCAACTGTCGGCCACCACTGCCACGGCGTCATCCATCTGCCAGTCGATGATGTCCCACAAGGACGCCGGCACGTTATAGCCTGACGGTCCGCCCTTGACGGCGACCACTTTGATGACACCGGGTCGGCCCAGCACCGCGCTGGCGTCGAAGCTGCGCAGGCGCCCGCCAAACACCGGCGACTGGCGCACGGCTGCGTATTTCATGCCTGGCAGCATCACGTCGATGCCGAACTGGGCGCGGCCGCTGCTCTTGGCTTGCACATCGAGACGCGGCAGCGATAGCCCGATCAGCCGCCATTGGCTGGGTTCTTTGAGTTTGATACTCGCTGCCGGCGGAATGCTTAAGGCCGCTGCGGCCGCGGCGACTGCGCCGAAAGTGAGGCCGCGACCGCTGGTATCGTGAAGGATCTGGCGCGCTTCGATGCGCAGTGTGTCAGCCGGCACTTTTAATTGCGCGGCGGCCGCGCTCAGCAACATCTGCCGCACTTGCGCACCGGCGAGACGCATCGGTTCAAACAACAGGTCCGATGACCAACTGTTCAAGGTCGCGGTGTGCACATAAACATTGTTGCGCACACGATTGGTCTGCGCGTCGAAATATTCGGTGTCGAACTCGCCCCACGCGAGATCCATTTCTTCCGCCACCAGCTGCGCGAGGCTGGTGGTGACACCCTGGCCAAGCTCCGACTGCGGGATGCGCAACACCACGCGGCCATCGGCGTGGATGACTATCCAGGATGTGATTTCGCTTGCGGTAGCATCGGCCGCCTGGCTCACCTGTCGCGCATCGAAGCCAAACATCGCCACACCGCCGCCGAGCAGCAGGGTTTTCAACAGGCCGCGCCGCGTCAGGCGCAAAGCTTTGCTCATGCGCTCTGACCACCACGCATTTTTGCGGCTGCATCCAGGATCGCGGCGAGAATGCGCTCATAGGTGCCGCAACGACACAGATTGGTCATCGCCTGACGCACGTCGGCTTCACTGGGTGTGGGATTACGCTTGAGCAGATCGGCGGCCGCCATGATCATGCCTGACTGGCAATAGCCACATTGCGGCACCTGGTGATCCAGCCACGCCTGTTGCAGCACATGGCGGCCTTCGGCGCTGAAGCCCTCGATGGTGAGCACCTCTTTGCCGGCCGCACTCTCGAGCGGCAACTGGCAGGAGCGCATCGCGATGCCATCGAAATGCACGGTGCAGGCGCCGCAGGCGCCGATACCGCAACCGTATTTGGTGCCGGTCAGGCCGAGTTGTTCGCGCAATGCCCACAGCAGCGGCATGTCGGCGGGGGCATCGATGGTGACCTCGCGGCCGTTTACCCTGAGAGATGTACTCATGTTGCGTGCCTCATTCGACTAACTTGCCGGCCTGCACCACCACCCGTTCGTCGAGTTTGACAGTGCAACCGCGCAGCGGGATATCGATGTGACAGGCGGTATTGCGCGTGCCACCGACTTCGGTATTGGGCCCTAAGGAAAACAGGAAATTGCCGGCAAATGCGCGCGCGTCCATGGCGATGGTCTGCTCGCGATCGTAGAGACTCAAGGTCGACCACTTGGCGCGCTGCTGCAGACCCCAGCCGATATGGGAAAGCGCGTAACCTTCCGCATCGTCGAAACTCTCCATGTATTCACGAAACAGATCCGCTTCAACATCGCCGGCGATGTCGGTTACGTAACCGTGTTTGACGGTCAAGGTCACCGGCGTCGAGAGATAACGTTTCTGCGGCAGCAGAATATCGCCGCGGTCGAGCACGATGGTGCCGTCCGAGCTTCCTTCGTTCGGCCAGGAGAACAGAAAACCACTCGGCCAATGATCCCATCGACCGGGTTCATCGACGAAACCATATTCCTTGATGACCGGATACTGGCCGAGGCGGAACATTACATCGGTACCGGCGGCGGAGGTGACGTGCATGGTCCGCGCGCTGGCGAGATGCTCAGCGGCGGCGTTGACCCGTGTGCGATCCTCGGCGCTAGGCAGCAAGCGCACCAGAATCTCAGGCGGCTCGACCGCCAGCAGGATGCGCGTGCCCGATTCGAGGATCTGCTGCTGTTCCGGTGAGAACAGCAACAGCATGAGATCGATCACCAGATCACTGGCGAGGCAGGCCGCCATCGCCGCACGATTGCCGGTCAGGGGCGTGGTGCCGAGATAGGCGAGCGGATCGCGACTCAGGGATTTTTCGGCATTCAAGGGTTCGAGGTCGACGCGGGTCGGCACCGCGCCCAGCGCACGCACCGCGGCGATGGCGGCGCCGAGGGTTTGCGGGTGGGTGTGACTGCCGGTCAGCACGGTGACGTTGTCACCCGGCTTTAGGCAGCTCAAGGACAGGACAGTCTTCCACGCTTCGAACAGGTCGTGATGGCTGACAGGCATAGGGTTTCCCGTGGGGCGCGGACGATAGCCGATAGTATCGGCTATTTTTTTCTTGTGCAGCCTGACCTTGAATGTCCGAATTCATTCGCACATTCAAGCCAAGGGTTGGGCGTGATGCCGATGACCCTAATGTCAGACTGAAGTCTGACCCACAATGAGTTTGTCTGCTCTTGCTGACTTCATTGTGGGTCAGGCTTCAGCCTGACATTCCAGGCCTGACACTGGGGTTAAGCCCCGGAATGAATGTGCGAATTTGTCGCACCTACAGGGCCCCATCCGCCGCAGCGGATGGGCAGGCCGAACTCAGCGCGTCTCGGTCGCGCTGTCGTCTATCGCCACCAGCAGCGTGCCCTGGTTACTGCCGGAAAAGAGTGTGGCAAAGGCTGACGGCAGTTTGTCGAAACCACTGTGCAGGTCTTCGCGATAGACAATCTTCCCGGCCTGCGTCCAGGCCGCGAGATCGCGCACCGCTTCATCGAAACGCGCCGCATAGGTGCCGCACAGAAAACCCTGCATACGGATGCTGCCGTAGATGAGGCGCATCATGTTGCGCGGGCCCTCGGCCTGCTCGGTGGTGTCGTAGCTCGAGATCTGGCCGCACAGCACGATACGACCGTTGGGCGCCATGTTATTGACCGCCGCCTGCAGAATGTCGCCGCCGACATTGTCATAGAACACATCGATGCCTTTGGGACACAGCGCGGCGAGACGCGCTTCGACGTTTTCCGATTTGTAATCGATGACACCGTCGAGGCCGCAGTCGTCCTTGAGCCACGCACATTTGGCCGCGCCACCAGCGATACCGACCACCGTCATGCCCTTCAGCTTGCCGATCTGGGCGGCGGTAGAACCGGTGGAACCGGCGGCGCCCGATACCACCAGCGTTTCACCGGCCTTGGCCGCACCGACATCCAGCAGACCGAAGTAGGCGGTGATCGGGTTCAGGCCGTAACGGCCCATCGCGTCGATGAAACTTATGCCGTCCACCAGTTTGGTCGGCGGACGGACGGTCGGCCCACCGACGGTGGTGTAGTCCTGCCAGCTAGATAACGCGAACACGCGGTCGCCGGGCTTGAAGTCAGGGTTGTTCGATTCCACCACGCGCCCGACCGACGGCGCGAATACCGGCTGCCCTAAGGGGATGGACGGATAAAAGCTGTTGCCGGGCGGGTCCATCCAGTTACGCATGGTCGGCGCACACAGGAACACGACGTTACGCACGCGCATTTCGCCGGGAGCTAACGGGGTGCTGGGCATGGGCACTTCGCGGTATTCGAAATCGTCCATGCGCAGATGTCCGCTCGGTCGGGCGCGCAGCAGCCACTGGCGATTCACCTCGGCCATGTTGGTATTCCTCAGTTTGGTTTCGGGGCCGCATAGGGTGACCGCAGCCGGCCGTCGCTGGCAAGCACAACGGCGCCGGCGCCGGCATTACGCCGCTGTTGTCCACCCCTGCATAGGGGCTAGGCGTGAGGTCGGTCATGGCTTAGCTTTTAGGCTTCAGCATTGGCCGTGAATAGAGGGTTTCCGATGTCAATCGAAACAAGCACCGATGTGCACCAGGCGATGGCGCAACTCGATGAACACGGTCTGGCGCTGCTCGCCAATGCCCTGACGGCGAACGAGGTGCGCGATGTGCGTGCGCGCCTCGACGCGGCAGCGCTCGCCAGCGAGGCGGACGAGGTGCCGACCCGTGACTACGCCTTCGATAGCGACGGCAAGAACCGCCGGGTATTTCAGTTGTTCAATCTCGACCCGATATTCGTCGACTTGATTCAACGCCCGCCGGCGCTGGACTTCGTGCGGCACAGCATCGGCGAATCGTTTCTGGTTTCGAACTTCAGCGCCAATATCACGGCGCCCGGCAGCGAACGTATGCAGCTGCACGCCGATCAGGGTTATGTAGACTCACCGTGGTCCGGTCGCGCACTGGCCTGCAATGTGGCCTGGCTGCTGGATGACTTCACCGCTGAGAACGGCGGCACCTGTTACGTGCCCGGTTCCCATAAAAAGGGCCGTGGCCCCGTGCGTGGTGAAGCGGTCGAGACCGTTGCTATTGAAGCGCCGGCCGGCTCGATGCTGATCATGGATGGCCGTATGTGGCATCAGACCGGCGCCAACTGCTCACGCGACAGTCATCGCGCGGCACTGTTTGGTTATTACGTGGTGCGCTGGCTGCGCCCGCAGATCAACTGGAACGCGGCGTTATGGCCCGAAGTTGCGGCGCGCATGACGCCCGAGTTTCTCGACATGCTCGGTTATTACACCGGCAATACCGAATACCAGATCCCGTGCGGCAAAAACGCCACGGTGCGCCCGCCGGCGGCCCGCGCGACGATGGGTGCGGGTAATTACGCACTCGATTCCGGTGGCGTCACGCATCGCGCGAATTGAGGTGCTGGGGTTTCTTTCCTAATGTGCGAATAAATTCGCACCTGCAAAACGGCGTCTTCCGCCTGTAGGTGCGAATTCATTCGCACATTCCGCCTCACCCTGCCGCCAGACCGTGTACCGGTCACGAAAAATCGCCCTCAATCGTCAAGCATTGTCGCGGCGCCGCAAATTGCGAACCCGTGTCGCTCTCCCTGGCGCCGCTCTCCCTAAGCTTCATTCCAACACGCGCACAACCTCGGGTGTGTCGCACAAGGTTTTCCGAATCACATTCGTTGGCCGCTTGGCCAGGGAGAGAAGCAGTGAATTTCAAAGGTGCAATGTTCGGTGTGATGGGGCTGGTGGCGAGTCTCTCGGTTTCAGCACAGACCATCGACTACGGCAGCTTCGTGCTCGACTTCGATGACAGCACGCTGTTTGGCGCACCGACCGTCGAGCTCGGTGGGCCGGGTGGTCTGGTCAACCTCTCGTGGTCGGTGCCGGGCAGCGTGAATCTGGCGGTCAATGACGGTGTTGAGTTCGTCGAATTCGCACTGCCGTCCTTCACCATCACGGCTGCCAACGCCGCACAACTGAGCGGTGCGGTGAGCGGTTTATTCGGTAATCTGGTATTCAGCGAATTCGGCGAAAGCCAGACGCTGGCGAGCATCGACGGTGAGTTGTCCATCAACGGCTTCGGCCCCGTGCAGATGGGCGGCGACCTGACGCGCACCGTCACCAGCAGTGCGCCTGGTGTGTTTGCCGGCGGCTATTTTTCGGCACAGGCGAGTGCGCCGCTGGGTGAATTCTCCACCTTGTCGTTCGCCAACGGCCATCTGACCCTGGTCGTGTTCGGCACCGGTGCGATTCTGGCTCAGCCGCAGAACGAGATGAAGGTCAGCTTCTTTGCCGCGCCGGCGGCAGTGCCGGTGCCGACTTCGGTGTGGTTGCTCGGCTCGGCCTTGAGTGCTTTGGGACTGCTGCGTCGTCGCAACACCTGACGCGCGGCTTCAATCGCATCCAGCAAGCCGCCACTACGCGGCTTGTTTGTTTATAGCCGCGTCAGGCCACGCCACCTTCACGCGCGCCGTCGTCGAGATGGTCGATGGAGGCGAGCATGTGTACGCGCCACGGCGCGCCGCACTCAACCAGCGTGACCGAGGTGTTATGCACCACCAGGTCGGGCGCGATGTTGACACTGCCGAGTTCAAGTTTGCGTTCGAATATGGAGCGCAACACCAGACCGTGGGTGATCACCGCGAGGTCGCCCTCTACTTTCGCCGCATATTCCTCGATCACACGCCACGCCTCGTCGACGCGGGCGTGGAACGCTGCCCAGCCTTCGCCATTGGGCGGCACAAAATCAGGCGCCATGATATCGACGCCGTGCTCGGCATAAGCCGAGCCGCGGAAGTCGCCGAAATTGCGTTCGCGCAGACTCGCATGTTCAATCATGGGCGCACCGGTGTGTGCGACCACCCCGCCGGCGGTCATGCGCGCGCGCCGGTAATCGCTGCTCAATACCAGGCCGATGTTGCGCGTGGCGAGATGCCGGCCGAGGCGCACTGCCTGGCCGATGCCATTGGCGCCGAGTGGCGTGTCGGGAAACTGGACGACACGTCCAGCGTTGAGTTCGGTCTCGCCGTGGCGGATGAGCAGCAGGGTCATGGTGTCGAAGATTTTGGCTGTGGATGGAATGCGCGCAGTCTAACAGCCTGCCGGACTCAGGCTGAATCGGCGCAGGCGGCGCCCCGCGGATTCACTGCCAGGCGCTTCGCTCGCGATTGATTCTGGGCGCTCAGGCCTGCGCGTAACGGTCGAATACACCCGGCAGGAACGCCTCCGCGCCGCGCGCAAAACTCTCGGCCGTGCCGCCTTGCGGGCTGACGATGAGGGTGTCGACGCCGGCCGCGTAATCGGCCGCCATCAGCGCGCGACAATGGTTCTCGGTGCCGAAGCTGAAAATGCGCCGCACGATGTCATCGCTAATCGCGGCGTTGATCCGGCGCCGATCGCGCGTGGCATAACCGGCGCGCGCTTCTTCCACCGCGTGGCCGTAGCCGAGTTCTATCATCACGTTCTGGTATTGCGCGGCCGAGGCGTAGAAGGCCAGGTGCTGTCGAAAATATTCGAGGCCGGCGGCGTCGTCATCGGTCAGAAACATGGCGCGGCGTTTGATGATTTCAAGATCCTCAACGCGCCGGCCAGCGCGTTTAGCACCGGTATCGAGACGTTCCAGTGCATAGCTCAAGCGGTCGGGCGGTGTGAAGTCGTTGAGCAGCACGCCATCGGCCACTTCGCCCGCCAGTTCCAGCATTTTGCCGCCGATAGCGCCCAGCACCAGCGGCACCGGCTGGATTGGAATCGACTTCAGCGCAAAACCATGGCTGCGCAGGGTCTGGCCCTCGAACGCGGTTTTTTCGCCGGCCAGGATCTGACGCAGCAGCGCCACGGTTTCGCGCACGCGGGTCAGCGGCTTGTCATAGGGCAGCCCATACCAGCGCTCGATCATATTCGGGGTTGATGCGCCGAGCCCCAGCACCACTCGCCCCGGCGCGCGCGCTTCGGCCGCCACGACTGCGGTCGCGAGCAGCGCCGGCGGGCGATTGAAGACCGGCACAATGCCGGTGCACAACCGCACCTTTTCGCAGGCCACGCCGAGTGCTGCGGCCAGAGTCAGGGGATCTTCCAGACCTTCGGCATCGGCCAGCCACAGGTCGTCATAACCGTGACTCTCGGCCCATCGGCCACGTTCAAAACCAGCGCCGAGGCCGGGCACCGGCCACAGCATGAGGCCCAGGCGGCGGGCGCGTCGTGCGGAGTTGTTCATGGGCCGATGATCGCCAAGCGCGCC
>CAMCBY010000188.1 GCA_945873015.1 Klebsiella pneumoniae | reverse complement strand
CATGCCGCCGGCGACGAACTGCTGACCGAGATAGGCAAGCGCCTGTCGATGTTCTTGCGTCCAGGGGATTCGGTGGCGCGTTTAGGCGGTGACGAGTTTGCCATCCTGCTCATGAGCATCAGCGGTCTTGGCGAAGCAACCCTGGTGGCCGAGCGTGTACACGATCTGCTGTCGCAGAAATTCAACGTCGCCGACAAGGAAATCTTCGCCACCGCCAGCATCGGCATCGCCCTGTCGGGGCCAAAATACGAATCCTCGGAAGACTTGCTGCGCGACGCCGATCTCGCCATGTATCGCACCAAACGCCGCCGTGCAGGCTCCTATGCGGTGTTCGACAATCTTATGCATGAGGCGGCCATGCAGCGCCTCGAACTCGAGACCGATCTGCGTTCGGCGCTGCCGCGTAACGAACTGGTGGCCTATTACCAGCCGATCGTCGCCCTCGATAATCTGCGCGTGGTCGGCTTTGAAGCGCTGTTGCGCTGGTTCCACCCGATTCGTGGACTCATCGGCCCGGAAGACTTCATTCCGCTCGCCGAGGAATCGGGCATGATCGGCGGCCTGTCGTGGTGGATGATGCGCGAGGCCTGTCACACCACCCGCAGTTGGCAGGTGAGCGATCCGGCGTTTGCTGATCTGTCGATCAGCGTCAATATATCCAGTCGTCTGTTTTCAGAGCCGGATTTCGCCGCACGCACCCTCGCGATCCTCGACGAGACCGGTCTGCCACCCCACTCGCTGCATCTCGAGATCACCGAGAACGCCTTGCTCGAACATGAAGACGCCACCTTGCGCGAGCTCTCGACGCTGCAGAACATTGGCGTCAAATTTCATCTCGACGATTTCGGCACCGGCTATTCGTCGCTGAGTTATCTGAATCTCTTTTCCTACGATACGCTCAAGATAGACCGCTCGTTCGTGGCGGCCTCCAGCGAACCGAATGGCAATGGTGCGCGTAATCGCCGTATCGTCGATGCCTTGATCACCCTCGGCCGCGTGCTCGGCATGGAAGTGATCGCCGAAGGCGTCGAGACCGCTGAGCAGGCGCAAAAGCTGCGCGAACTGGATTGCCGCGTGGCCCAGGGCTACTGGTTCTCCAAACCCTTGCCGGCCGAATCGGCGTTGGCCTTGCTGGTGCGCGAGAGGGAACTGTCGCGCGGCACCATCCGCACTATCCAACACCACTAAGCCCGCGCACAGCGCGCCTGGCGCGTGATAGCCAAGGGCGGGCTGCGCGGCTACCCTTGCGCCATGTCGCAACCCCCCGTGCCGGACTCCCATGTCGCCGACGCCGCGCTGACTACCCAGCGCAAAATCGTGCATGTCGATATGGACGCCTTCTATGCCTCGGTCGAGCAGCGCGATCATCCCGAGTGGCGTGGTCGCCCGGTGATCGTGGCATGGCGCGGTATGCGTTCGGTGGTGTGCGCAGCGTCTTATGAAGCGCGCGTGTTCGGCGTGCGCTCGGCGATGCCGGCGACCCGCGCTGAACGACTGTGCCCCGACGCCATTTTCACGCCACCCGACTTCCCGCGTTATCGAGCGGTGTCGACGCAGATCCGCGCCATCTTTCACCGCTATACCGATCTGGTCGAACCGCTGTCACTGGACGAGGCTTATCTCGACGTCACCCACAACAAACCCGGACTTGCGACCGCCACAGCCGTCGCGCGCCAGATCCGTGCCGAGATCCGCGCCGAGACTGAGTTGAATGCTTCAGCCGGCGTCGCACCAAATAAATTCCTGGCCAAAATCGCTTCCGACTGGCGCAAACCCGATGGCCTGTTTGTGATTCAACCGCATGAGATAACCGACTTCCTGCGCACGCTGCCGGTACGCAAACTGCCCGGCGTTGGAGGCGCGACCGAAAAGGCCTTGGCCGAGCTCGGTATCGCCACCGTTGAGCAACTGCGTGCGCACCCGCTCGCCGAACTGCGCGCGCGTTTCGGCAAGCAGGGCCGGCGCCTCTATGAGCTGGCACGCGGTATCGACGAGCGTGCGGTGTGTCCCGATCAGCCGCGGCGTTCATTGTCGGCCGAGACCACGTTTGAGAACGATCGTACGCTGTCCGAGGTGGCGCCGGCGATCGACGATCTGGCGGCACGGGTGTGGCGACATGTCGAAGGCACCGAAAGCCAGGGACATACCGTGGTATTAAAACTGAAGACCAGCGAATTCCGTACGATTACCCGCAGCCATACGCCGGCCGCGCCACCCGCGGCAGAACGCGAGCTGGCCGAAATCGCACAGGGCTTGTTGTCACGCGTCGAACTGGCGCCTGACACCCGCTATCGTCTGGCGGGGGTAGGTCTCAGCAATTTTCGCGACGCGGAGGAAGGCGATACACAACCGGCGCTGTTCTGAGCAGCGACGCGCCACGCGGCTTTACTTTGTGGCGGGCGCGGCAGGTGCAGCGGGCGCGCCTGCCGGCGGCGTGAACTCCGCGGTACCCGGCGCCGAATTCGGGCATTCGTTCACTTCACAAAGCTTGTCTATCTGTGCGTATTTGCGCGCGCAGCCGGTGTCGAAGGGTTCACGCTCGGCGGCCGGCATGCCTTGCAGGGCGTTGGCGTAGGTGGTCAAAGCGTTGTCCATGTCCTCGGGCGACAGTTTTGCCTGGGTGGCATTGACGTAAAAATTTGCAGCGACCGCACCAAACGCAAACGAACGATTCTTCCAACGCCACGCCTCGTCCGGTTTGGCGGACTGCGCGATCATGGCGGTCAGCGCTGAGCAGGTCATGGCCCCATCAAAAGCCTGCTGCAGGGCTTCTTTACTCGGCGGCTCACTCTGGCCATGTTTAGTGTCGGGTGCCGTGCTGGCAGCGGGTGCGGTGGATGGCGCTGCAGCAGGGGCGGCCGGCTCGGCGGCGTAAGCGCTGTACATGACCAGACTGAGGAGCGAGATCGCGATGCGTTTCATGGGGGACTCCGTGGATGAGCGCCGCGCGATCCGCGGAGCGGGGCGATTATTGCACGGCCCGTCGATTGCCTGCAGCATGCCGACCTCAATCAAAAACGCCCACGCAAGGAACAACACGATGAGTGCATCCTCGGACGCCGCAACTCTGGTCGGTACCTGGCAGCTGCTGGAAAGCTATTCAGAAGGCCCCGCCGGTCGCGCAGCATTTCCGCTCGGCGCCAAGGTCATCGGCCGCCTCAATTACGATGCTGCCGGCAACATGGCGGCGCAATTGATGGGCGAGGATCGCAAACCCTTCAGCGCACGCGATCCGCGTGAGATAACCGACGTCGAATACCGCGAAGCGTTTCAGACCTACACCGCCTACTACGGTACCTTCGAGGTCAATGCCGCCGAGCGCACTGTCACCCACCATGTGCTGGGCGCGACCGTGCCGAACTGGCCGGGCAATATCCAACTGCGCTATTACGAGCTTGAGGGCGATCGATTGATTCTGCGTACGCCCCCGATGCGCGGCAATGACGGAGCCAAAGCCGTCAACACCCTGGTCTGGCAAAAGATCGCCTGAAATCCGCGCGGCGCGCTGCGGCAGGCGCACAAGGCTGAGAAAAAACGAAAGTCTTCGCTCGACTGCCGAGCGCTTGGAGCCTGGCGCTGAGGGCGCAACATCGAGCGCTGCACCGGTCCGCGCGCCGCACGCGCTGTGCTGCACTGCGCCAATTTTTTTATCGTTGTTAAAATATTTCCTCCGTGCCAGACTCGGTCGCCATGGGCCGCCCGACCACCAATCTTCGCGCGCAGAACATGCAGAAGCGCCGCGACCGCCTGCTTAGCGAGGCGCGCGCGCTGCTGAGCGTGCATGGCTTCGAGGCGTTCAACCTGCGCGAACTCGCGCGCCTCGCCGAAGTGACGGTGCCGACCATCTACAACCTCATCGGCAACAAAGAAGACGTGCTGGTTGCGCTGTTTGGCGAGGCGCTTGCGGAAATCGAGGCGCGCATCCGCGACCGTGCAATCGGTGAACCGCTGGCCCGCGCCGGCGCGGTGGCAGAGATTTCCACGGCATTGTTTGCCGAACACGAGAGTTACTATCGCTCGGCCTTTCTCGCCGTCGAATATCTCAACCAGAGCGGCGCCCATCACGACAAGGTCACCCAGATTTATGCCTGGGGCGAACGTATGACGACCGACGGAGTGCTGGCTTGCAAGCAGGCCGGCCTGCTCAGCGGCCGCATCGCGCCCGCGCTCCTCGGCGAACTGATCCTGCGCACCTTCCGCACCACCTGTCGCGAATGGGCTTTCGCGCAGCTCACGCTGGCTGAGTTTCGTCGCATTGCACTTATCGACATCTACACCACGCTCGCCGCCGACGCAGTGGACTCATTTCACCTGGTGCTGATAGACAGAATCGCGGCCCTGGCCGCCATCGGCACCGCACCTCGCCATCTACGCCCTCGCTGAGCCAAGGAGTCATCCGATGCAACAGTCCATGCAGATTGAGATCATCAAAGAGCTGTTAGATCACCTCGATAACAAGCGCACCGCCGACGCCGGGCGCATCGTGGTCAATCCCACCTCGACCTACACCGACCCGGCACTTGCCGAGCGCGAATGGGACGCCTTCTTCAAAAACCATCCGCAGGTGCTCGGCATGTCCGGCGAGTTGCCCAAACGCGGCAGCTATCTGACCATGAACGACTTCGGTGTGCCGATACTCGCCACCCGTGACGAGCACGGCACGTTCCACGCCTTCGTCAACGCCTGCCGGCATCGCGGCGCGGAACTCACCACCGAACCCCATGGCGACAAGAACCGCTTCACCTGCCCCTTCCACGGCTGGACCTTTGCCAACGACGGGCGCCTGCTCGGCGTGCGTCAGAGCGACCAGTTCGGCAAGCTCGACAAGAACTGCAACGGCCTCATCGAACTGCCGTCGGAAGAGAAGTACGGACTGTTGTTCGTGCACCCGCAAGTGGGCGGCACACTCGATGTCGACGCTTTACTCGGCGCGGAACTCGCCAGCGAACTTGCCGCCTGGGAACTGCATCGCTGCGAATACCAGGGCGAGTCGGTGCTCGACATGCCGCTCAACTGGAAGATTGCCAACGATACCTTTGGCGAGATTTATCACTTCAATTCCCTGCACACCAGCACGCTCGCCAACCTGCTGCATGGCGACGCCCTGAGCTACAAGGAATACGGTCGTCATCACCGCCTGTGCCTGGCGAGCAAATACCTCGACTTGATGCGCCAGCAGCCGGAAGAACAATGGAGCCTGCCCTACGCCGGCGCCGTTGCTTATTACCTGTTCCCGAACGTGCAGCTGGTGTTTCTGACCAGCATGGCCGTGCTGGTGCGCATCTACCCGAATCGCAAAAACATCGGTCAGTCGCTGTCGCGCGTTTCGCACTACCGTGCGCCCCAGATCCAGCAACTGCTGCCGCCGGCCGAAAACATCACGGCGGTCACCAACGAAAACATCTACGACGCCAACAATGTCAGCGCGCCGATGGATTTTGATGTCACTGCGGTGATGGAGCTGTTTATCAGCACCGTTGAGCACGAAGACTATTACATGGGCACCAAGACCCAGTCGGCGGCCAACAGCGGCAAGATTGACCACTTCCTGTTTGGTCGTAACGAACCGGCGCTGCATCACTTCCACAATAACTACCGAAGTGCGCTCGGCATGCCGCCGCTCGAGGAATATCGCGGCGACTAATGCCGCAACGGCGCCACGGACGGCGCCAAAACCACTCTTTGCCGTTCTCCCAGCCGTTCGCCCGCTGCCCGTTGGCGGTGCGAGCGCGCCCTCTGAAGCTCGTGTTTCACCGCGCATTACATGCGCAAGCCTTTCAAATTCCGTGCGCGATCGACATTTGGTGCATCTTTTGCACTGACCTGGTGCTACTTTTTCTAGAGCGGCTATCAGCTTCGTTAAGGACCGTCACGCCCCTGTGAAATGAGTCAAGAATCCGCACAGCACGCGACGTATTCATGCCGCTTTGTTGCGCCCTTAAGCCATTTAGCAAAGCTTGGAGCGCTCTTTACCTCGCTTGGCATGACCTTTGCTCAAAACCCTAAGGAGAGCAGCGATGACCGAATCGCCATCGCCGACAGTCTGGCCCCACAGTGCCCCGATCGCGGGCGAGGAGTACGGCCGCATGAGCATCTTTGATCACTACCTGCATCGCTACGCAGCGACTATCCAGGAAGAACTTACCCTCATCGAATATCTGGAGTTATGTCGCAAGGAGCCGGCGAGTTACGCCACGCCTGCCGAGCGCATGCTGCACGCCATCGGTGAACCGGCCTTGATTGATACGCGCCAGGATCCACGCCTGTCACGCTTGTTTTCCAACAAGGTGTTACGCATCTATCCGGCCTTCAAGGATTTCTACGGCATGGAGGAAACGGTCGAGAAGATCGTGGCCTTCTTCAAACATGCCGCCCAGGGTCTGGAAGAAAAGAAACAGATTCTTTATCTGCTCGGCCCCGTCGGTGGCGGCAAATCTTCGCTGGCGGAAAAACTCAAGGTGCTGATGGAGGAATGTCCCATCTATGCACTCAAAGGTTCGCCTATCAACGAATCGCCTCTCGGATTGTTCCATCCCGACAAGGATGGCCCCTTGCTCGAAGCGGAATACGGTATTCCCGCGCGCCGTCTGACCGGCCTCATGTCACCGTGGGCCGTTAAACGCCTCGCGGAATTCGACGGCGATATCTCGAAGTTCACCGTCGTGCGTCTGCGCCCCTCGGTATTGCGTCAGATAGCCATCGCCAAGACCGAGCCCGGTGACGAGAACAACCAGGACATCTCGTCGCTGGTCGGCAAGGTCGATATCCGCAAACTCGAACGTTTTGCCCAGCACGACGCCGATGCCTATTCCTACTCCGGTGGCCTGTGTCTCGCCAACCAGGGACTGCTCGAATTCGTCGAGATGTTCAAAGCGCCGATCAAGGTACTGCATCCGCTCCTGACCGCGACCCAGGAAGGCAACTTCAAGGGCACTGAAGGTCTCGCGGCGATCCCTTTCGACGGCCTCATCCTGGCGCATTCCAACGAGTCGGAGTGGCAGGCGTTTCGCAACAATCGCAACAACGAAGCCTTTCTCGACCGCATCTATATCGTGAAAGTGCCCTACTGCCTGCGGGTCTCGGAGGAAGTGCACATCTACCAGAAGCTGCTCGCCAATTCGACGCTCGCCAACGCGCCTTGCGCGCCCGGCACGCTGGAAATGATGGCGAGTTTTGCAGTGCTGTCGCGTCTCGCCGAGCCAGAGAATTCCTCACTGGAATCGAAGCTGCGCATCTATGACGGCGAAAACCTGAAAGACATCGACCCCAAGGCCAAGAGCTATCAGGAGTATCGCGACTTCGCCGGCGTCAACGAAGGCATGAATGGCCTGTCGACGCGCTTTGCCTACAAGGTGTTATCCAAGGTCTTCAACTTCGATCACGGTGAGGTGGCAGCCAACCCCGTGCACCTGCTCTATGTGCTCGAGCAGCAGATCATCCAGGAGCAGTTCCCACGCGAAATCGAAGAGAAGTACATCGCCTTCATCAAGGGTTATCTCGCGCGTCACTATGCCGAATACATCGGCAAGGAAATTCAGACCGCCTATCTCGAGTCCTACTCCGAATACGGTCAGAACATTTTCGACCGCTACGTGACCTACGCCGATTACTGGATCCAGGACGAACAATATCGTGACCCGGATACCGGTGAGATGGTCGACCGGGTCGGCTTGAATGCCGAACTCGAACGTATCGAGAAGCCGGCCGGCATCAGCAAC
>CAMCBY010000187.1 GCA_945873015.1 Klebsiella pneumoniae | reverse complement strand
TCGCGGATGTATGCCGCATCGACGCCGCGCGAGGAATCGACCGGCCGCAAACGATGTACGGCGACACTCGGCAGCACCGCCTGGATGTCATCCGGCATGACATGGCTACGGCCGTCGATCAGCGCCCAGGCGCGGGCTGCACGCAGCAGCGCGAGCCCGGCGCGCGGTGACAGCCCGCAACTGAACTGCGGCGCGCGGCGACTGTAATCGAGCACGTCCTGCACGTAGTCGAGCAACGCGTCGCTGACATGCACGGCATCGACCTTCTCCTGCAGCGCGAGCAACTCGTCGCGCGCCAATACCGGCGCAAGCTCGGACAAGGCGACGCGGCGGTCCGGCGCCTTTAATAGCGCGCGCTCTGCGCGACGGTCCGGATAACCAAGAGAAATACACATGAGGAAGCGATCGAGCTGCGATTCAGGCAGCGCAAAGGTGCCAATCTGGTCACTCGGATTCTGTGTCGCTATGACGAAGAATGGCTGCGGCAGCGCATGGGTTTCGTTTTCTATCGTGACCTGACGTTCTTCCATCGCTTCCAGCAGCGCGCTCTGGGCGCGCGGCGTGGCGCGGTTGATCTCGTCGGCCAACACCACATGGGTAAAGATCGGGCCGGGATGAAAGGTGAAGCGTGCTGCATCCCGTTCGTAGACATAGACCCCCAGCACATCGGCCGGCAGCAGATCGCTGGTGAACTGGATGCGCTGGAATTCGACGCCCATGAGGCGTGCGAGCAGATGGGCGAGGGTGGTCTTGCCGACGCCGGGCAGGTCTTCAATGAGCAGGTGGCCGCGCGCCAGCAGGCACGCCAGTGCGAGACGAATCTCGCCGGATTTGCCGAATACCACCTGTTCGGCGGTTTGGATGAGCGTCTCCAGGCGGGCGCGCATGGCCTCGCTGGCGGCGGTTGCGCGCAGGCGCGGTTCGGTGATGTGTTCGACGGGGCGTTGCGACACGGAATCCTCTCCGGTTAGGCTGGCCGGCGCGTCCGGCATCGTGGTGGCGAGCGTTGTGGCAACGCGCGCGCTCAAGTTATCGGCGCATATTCCGTTGATCTCAACCGAACAAGCCGAGTGACTACCGGGCTCACGCTACAGCTTAAACAAGCGCAGCGGAGCGCGCGAGCCATGTGCTGCCCGTGCGGGGCGGCACGCGAGGTGGTGAACAGGGGACGCCGGCGATGAAAGGAATGCAATGACCAAGTACGATTTTGTCGTCATCGGCAGTGGGCCGGCCGGACAGCGGGCGGCTATTCAGGCCGCCAAACTCGGGCGCACGGTGGCGTTGGTCGAGCGTTCGTTCTCGGTCGGTGGCGCCTGCGTACACACCGGCACCATCCCCAGCAAGACTCTGCGTGAGGCGGTGCTGTACCTGTCCGGCTGGCGCCAACGTGGCTTTTACGGGCGCAGCTACCGAGTCAAGGAACGTATTACTGCCGCCGATCTCATGCAGCGCCTCGACATCACCGTGCGCCATGAAATCGAGGTGTTGCTGCACAAGCTGCATCGCAATTTCGTCGATACCATCGCCGGCAATGCGGTGTTTGAATCACCCCATGTGTTGCGCATCGAAAGCGGTATCGATGACGTCAAGCTGATTGAAGCGGACAAAATCCTGATCGCTACCGGTTCGCGGCCGGTGCAGCCGCCGGGTATTCCTTTTGACCGGCCGAATGTGGTCGACAGCGACAATATTCTCGACATGACCGAGTTGCCGCGCACCGTGGTGGTGGTCGGCGCGGGCGTGATAGGTGTCGAGTACGCAACCATGTTGAGCGCGCTCGATATCGGCGTGACCTTGGTCGATGGCCGCTCCGATATCCTGGGTTTTCTCGACCGCGAAATCGTCGACGAATTTACCCATCATCTGCGCGACCGTGGTGTGAGTCTGCGCCTTGGCGAAACCGTGCAGTCGGTTGAAGTCATCGATGACAAGAGGCTCGTTGTACATCTCGCCAGCGGCAAACACATCCGCGCCAGCATGGCGTTGTTCGCCTCAGGTCGCCAGAGCAATACCGACAAGCTGCAACTCGAGAATGCCGGATTGACCACCGACAGTCGCGGGCGCCTGGAAGTGGATGCCAACTTCGCCACCCATGTGCCGCATATTTATGCCGCCGGCGATGTAATCGGCTTTCCGGCGCTGGCTTCGACTTCAATGGAGCAGGGTCGTCAGGCCGCCGCCCACGCCTTCAACGGCGTGGTCAAATCCGTCTCCAGCGATATCTTTCCCTTTGGCATCTACGCCGTGCCCGAGATGAGCGTGGTAGGCAAGACCGAAGAGGAATTGCGCGCGGCGGGAATCGCTTACGAGAGCGGCATCGCGCGCTTTCGAGAAACCTCGCGTGGCCAGATTCTGGGCCTGCGCGAAGGTCTTCTGAAGCTCCTGGTGTCGCTCGAAGATCGCCGCCTGCTCGGCGTGCATATCGTCGGCGAAGGCGCGACCGAGCTGATCCATATCGGTCAGGCGGTACTCGCGCATAACGGCACGCTGGATTTTTTTGTCGACGCAGTCTTCAACTACCCGACTTTAGCCGAGGCTTATAAGATCGCCGCGCTCGATGCCTGGAACAAACTGTAGGTGCGACAAATTCGCACATTGAGGCCACTGGCACGGCGCTGAACAACGGCATTTAATGTGCGAATAAATTGGGTGTAGGTCTCAGACTGAGGGGCGGGATTTGCTCTTCTGTGGGTCAGACTTCAGTCTGACATTGACAGGCGCTAGTCGGCGCTCGGCCGGTGCGGCAGTGTCAGACTGAAGTCTGACCCACAATGACCTCGGCCACTCCGCCTGTGCGAAATCACACTTAATACTGCGCTGGGTTGTCCACCATGTCAGTTTGTCACAGGCATTCGGCTCAGAAGCGCCACGTGCTTGAGCCTTCATGTCAGTTTGAGACCTACACCCAAAAAATTCGCGCCTACAGGCGGCGCACTAAGACCCCGCCACCGCCATCTCGCCGATTACCACCGAACCGATGTGTACCGTGCCACGGGTTTCGACGTCGGCACCTATTTCGCGAATGTCTTTCAGCATGGTCTTGAGATTACCGGCCACGGTGATCTCTTCGACTGCATGGGCGATGGCGCCGTTCTCGATCAGAAAACCACTCGCGCCGCGGGAATAGTCGCCGGTGACACTGTTGACGCCCATGCCCATGAGATCCGTCACCAGCAGCGCGCGATCAAAACCCGCGATGATTTGTTCCAGACTGCGCGCGCCGTGGCTGACCAGCAGGTTGTGTACGCCACCGGCGTTGCCGGTCGGCGTGCGGCCGAGACGACGGGCGGCATAGGCGCTGAGCAGATAGGTGTTCAACCGCCCCTGCTCGATGATGGTCTTGCGGCTGGTGGCAACGCCGTCGTCGTCGAAGGCCGCACTGCCGAGTGCGCCGGGACGCAACGGGTCTTCGGTCACGGTGACGAATTCGGGCAGGATGGTCTCGCCCAGCGCGTCGAGCAGAAACGAGGCGCGGCGATATTGCGCGGCGCCACCGATGGCGCCGATCACATGGCCAAGCAGGCCGGTCGCGATACGCGCTTCGAAGATTACCGGCAGACGGGTCGTGGCGATTTTACGCGCGCCGAGTTTGGCGAGTGTTCGGCTTGCGGCAAGGCGACCGACGGCTTCGGCGTTTTCGAGCTGCGCCGGGTCGCGGCTGCTGGTAAACCAGTAACCGCGCTGCATGCCGCCGCCATCCTCGGCAATCATGACCGCACTCAAGCCATGCCGTGTGCCGCGATAAGCGGCGTGAAAACCATGACTGTTGGCGTAAGCACGGCTGCCGCGATAAAGATTGACGCTGCAGCCGTCCGACTGCTTGATGCGGTTATCGACACTACGCGCGGCGTTCTCACATTCGAGGGCGAGTGCGATGGCGGCCTCGGCATCGAGATCCCAGGGATGGTCGAGGTCGAGATCGGGTAAGTGGGTGGCGAGGTATTCCGGCGCGGCGAGGCCGGCGTATTGATCCGGTTCGGCCACTTCGGCGATGCGTAGCGCGGCTTGGATGGTCTCGGTGAGCGCCTGATCAGAAAAGTCCGAGGTGGTGGCGCTGCCCTTGCGACCGTCGAGATAGATGGTCACGCCAAGACTCTTGTCCCGTTCGTGTTCTACGGTCTCGCAGGCGCCGCCGCGCACCGTCACCGACAAGCCTTCGCCGGCACTTAACCCGACTTCGACCGCTTGGGCGCCGGCGCGTCGCGCCTGTTCTATGGTTCTGACCGCGATGTCGTCGAGGATGGCGGGCCGGTTGTAATCGATGGCAGTGGCTTGGTTCATGTTCGCTATGCTAAGGAATATCCGGCGGGGCGGCCATCCGCGCGGCGTGCTTTGATGTTTCATGCGCTGGGCTCCGCCCCGATGCCCTAAACTAGCGTGCTTCGATGCCGCGGCCCGCGCAGCCTCATCAATGAAACCGAATTCGATGACCGAATCCCCCATCCTCGCCAAATTGAATCAGCGTCAGCGCGACGCGGTCGCCTCCAATGCCAATCAGGTGCTGGTGCTGGCCGGTGCCGGCAGCGGCAAGACCCGTGTGCTGGTGCACCGTATCGCCTGGTACCTCGAGACCGGTCAGGCCTCGCCGCTTGGCATTCTGGCGGTGACCTTCACCAACAAGGCGGCGGCCGAGATGCGTGGACGCATCGAACAATTGACCGGCAGACCCATCGGCGGCATGTGGGTCGGCACATTTCATAACATCGCCCATCGTGTGCTGCGCGCCCATGCGCGCGACGCCAATCTGCCCGACAACTTCCAGATCATCGACTCCGACGACCAGTTGCGGGTGGTCAAACGCGTCATCCGCGGTTTGAATCTCGACGACAACGAGTGGCCGGCCAAAGAGGCGCAGTGGTTCATCAATGCGCGCAAGGACGATGGCCAGCGTCCCCAGCATGTCGATGATTACGGCGACGGCGCGCTGCACACCATGGTCGATATCTATCGTGCCTACGAAGACGCCTGCGCGCGCGCAGGTCTGGTCGATTTTGCCGAGATGCTGCTGCGTGCCCATGAACTGTGGATGGCGCATCCGGGCCTGTTGCGCCATTACCGTGAGCGTTTCTGGCATGTGCTGGTGGACGAGTTCCAGGATACCAACGCCATTCAGTATGCGTGGCTGAAGAATCTGGTGGGTGACGACGGCAACATCTTCGTGGTCGGCGACGATGATCAGTCGATCTATAGCTGGCGCGGCGCGCGTGTCGAGAACATGCAGCATTTCCGCAAGGATTTTCCCAAAAATGAGCTGGTGCGCCTCGAGCAGAACTACCGCTCTACCGGCAATATCCTGTCCGCCGCCAACACGCTGATCGCCAACAATCCTTCGCGCCTCGGCAAGGAATTGTGGACCGACGGTGCCAAGGGCGACCCGATCACGCTCTATGCGGCCTATAACGATCTCGACGAAGCGCGTTTCTGTGTCGATCGTATTCGTCTGTGGCACGACCACGGTGGACGCCTGACGGAGACCGCCATGCTCTATCGCACCAGCGCCCAGTCGCGGGTGCTGGAAGACGCCTTGCGCCAGGCCGATCTGCCCTATCGGGTCTATGGCGGGTTCCGTTTCTATGAGCGTGCCGAGATCAAGGACGCCCTGGCCTATGTGCGCCTTGCCACTTCGCGCGGCGATGACGCGGCCTTCGAGCGCATCGTCAACGTGCCGCCGCGCGGCATCGGCCAGCGTTCCATCGATGAATTGCGTGAAGTGGCGAGGCGCGAACGCATCACCCTATGGGAAGCAACGCGGCGCCTGACCGATACCAAGGAGCTGTCGGCCCGTTCTTTGGGGGCATTGCAGCGTTTTCTCGATCTCATTGACCGCATGAGCATCGCGGTCAATGAATTGCCGCTCGCCGAATTACTCGAGCATGTCATCGCGCAGTCCGGGCTGGTTGAGCATTACAGGAAAGAAAAGGGCGAGCGCGGCCTGGACCGCATCGACAACCTGGAAGAACTGGTGACCGCCGCGCGCGACTTCAAGCCGGCCATCGACGACGAGGAGATCCCGATACTGGCGGCCTTTTTGACTCACGCCGCGCTGGAATCCGGTGACGGTCAGGCCGAGGCCTACAGCGACTGCGTGCAGCTCATGACCCTGCACTCGGCCAAGGGCCTGGAGTTCCCGCTGGTATTCCTGGTGGGGGTCGAGGAGGGCCTGTTTCCCCATATGCGCTCGGCGGCCGACCCGGTGCAGCTCGAGGAAGAGCGGCGTTTGTGTTACGTCGGTATCACACGCGCCATGAAAAAACTCACCATTACCTACGCCGAGTCACGGCGGCTGCATGGCGCGGACTTCTATCCGCAACCTTCGCGTTTCATCCGTGAGCTGCCACGCGAGGTGATGGAGGAAGTGCGCCTCGGCGGCCGTGTCAGTGCCGGCCGTACCGGCGTGTCGGGCGGTTCGGGCCTAGTGATGGAGCACAGCGCCAATGCCTTTGGCCTGCGCCTCGGGCAACGGGTGCGACACCGCATTTTTGGCGAGGGTGTGGTGCTGCACATGGAAGGCCAGGGTGAACACTCGCGGGTGCAGGTGAATTTCGCGGCCGAGGGCGTGACGTGGCTGGTCGCGGCCTACGCGAATCTGGAAGCGAGCGGCTGAGCCGCAAGCGGCCGGTCCCTTGACCATAAAAAAGGGGCCATGCCCGTCACGCCTTGGTGGGCGTGACGGGCATGGCCCCTTTTTTTCGCTCGACTTATTTGGCGGCTTCTACCATGTAATCGACAGCGGCCTTGACGTCTGCATCGGCGATGTCCGGACGACCACCCTTGGGCGGCATCATGCCGGCGCCGCCCATAAAACCATTGATGGAGCTGGCATACAGCACTTCAATGCCTTTCTCGATACGCGGTGCCCAGCCCGCCTTGTCGCCCAACTTCGGCGCGCCAGCGGCGCCCGGGGTATGGCATACGAAACACACTGCGTCGTAGGTGGCTTTGCCCTTGCCGGCATCGGCGACCGCTGGTGCGGCAGCGGCTTCGGCCGCAGGCGCAGCGGTCGGTGCGGCGGCAGCCGGTTCCGCTGCCGGTGCGGTGGCCGGCGCGGCAGCACCGTCTTTCTTGCCACCGACAGCGGCCAGCATGTAATCGACTGCGGCCGTCACTTGCGCATCGGTCAAGGTCGGGTTGCCGCCGCGCGCCGGCATCATGCCGGCCTGGCCGGTGTAGCCGGCGATGGCATGCTGCACCAGGATGTCATGACCCTGCGCGGCGCGGGTTTCCCAGGCGGCGACATCACCATATTTGGGCGCGCCGGCGATACCTTGGGCATGGCAGGCGAAACACACACCGTCATAGGTCGATTTGCCCGGGTCGCTGCTATCGGCAGCGGCCGGCGCCGCCGCGCTGGCCACTTCGGCACCGGTCTTGGCCCCGTCGACGGCGACGGCGGCACTGCCGGTGTTAACCGCGCCTACCGGCGCGACATTGGCGGATTCGTTGCTGCGCGGACCGTATTCATCTTGTGCGCCCCCATTGACGACCTTGGCCAGCACGAAGGCAGTCATTCCGATGACCATCAGGCCCAGCAGTACCAGGGAAAAGTTTCTTACGAATACCGAGTCGTCTTGTTGATTGCTCATTTTGGTCTCTCGAAGGAAGAGGAAAGCGCCAGGACCGTTTGCGGCCGCACATTCTTAGGCGGCGCGGGCCGCGGGCATTATAGCCAAATCGCACTGTTTCACTAGACATGACGGGCTGTTAGACGATAACCAGTGGGGCCGCACTCGGCGTT
>CAMCBY010000186.1 GCA_945873015.1 Klebsiella pneumoniae | reverse complement strand
AATGCCCCAGCTATGGTCGCGCGCACTATATGCGAGCGGCGCAAGTTTCCTCAATGTCGGAGCTCGAAAGGCAATCGGCGATGGCGTGCTATGAGGTGACGAGTGAAATCAGGGGTCAGAGTTGTTGAACATGAAGTTTGCCCCTGCCACTAGCGTAGCCGGTATTTTCAACAACTCTGCCTCCCTGATTCTGGGCTGCCGAGCTTGCCGCCCGCCCACTGCTAAGGGGGCGAGCGGCCAACTGCAGATGGGCGTTAAACCGCGCTCGTAGCCTTGCGGCGACGTGCCAGACCGAGGCCTGCCAGCGCCGAACTCAGCAGCCAGGCGGCGGCCGGCACGGGCACAGCCGCGACTTGCTCGAAGTTCACGGCACCGATGGCGTCGAAGTCGAAGCCGGTAGTACCGCCGGCAGAGCCGCTACCGGCGCCGTCGATACGGACAAAACGCACCGCGGTGAAGCCGGAGGCGGCAATGTCATAAGCCTGCGCGAAGCTATTGTCCGTGTGCCCAGGGTCGTTATCGACGGGCACGATAGCCACGCGCGAAGGTGCACTGTTGGCGAGGGTGAAAAAGTTGGTGCCGTCTTCGCTGACCGCCACGCTGATGGCATTAAATTCCGACGCGCCGAAATCAACTTCGTAAATGTTGAAATCGCCTCCCGCGCCGTTAACGATGCGAATGTTCTCGAAGTCGAAGGTGAGAATTTGGCCGCCGATGCCAGCCCAATTGACGCCGCCGTTGCTAGAGTCGCCGTTCGGAGCACCGAGGAAAAGCGAGTCGGCCAGACCCGTTGTGTTTTGCGAAAGTTTGCTGCCGAAGACGGCTGTTGCCGCCAGGGCATCGGTTGCGCCGACTGCCAGGGTCAGGGCAACCAGGGCGCAGCTCGTTACAAGTTTCATGGTGCATCCTCTATCAGTAAGTTGCTGGAAGCGCGCCGCCACTCGATCGCGCAATTGCTCGCAAGGGCTAGTGAGCGTGAGTCGTCGGGTCGGCGACCGGGCCTCGGTTTTGCCTGGCGAGCTGGGCGCGGCATGTTTTATGGACACTACCGAGAGGGACGGGCTTGGCGCATCCCTGTAGCTACAGGGGTTTTGGTCGAATTGCCAACTACTCCCACTTCAGTAGGGCAGCCCGCCGCGGCGACGCGGCGGGCTGAAACGGCGCTGTTTAATCGAACGCTACCCTCAACAGGGTCTGCAACAACTCCTGGCGGTTGCGCACCTTGAGCTTGAGGTAGAGCGTCTGGATGTACTCATTGATGGTCGATGGCCGCAGCCCCATCTGCAGTGCGATTTCCGCTTGGGTCAGGCCCTTGATCATCCGCTCGCAGACGTCCTGCTGACGCGCTGTAAGTCCCAGCTCGTTAAACCTGCGGCTCAGCGCCAGAGCACTGGGTTCAATGTGTTCAATCAGCACCCGGACCAGGGCCGAAGTGCCGGGCTGACCAAAGAGAGGCTCGGCCCGCAACTTAAAATTACCCCAGCCGCTCCGGACGGAGAGCGAAGGCGGGGCCGTGCTGCGCTGTTCTTGAACGCAAGCCAGCCGTGCGACGATGGCGGCGATAGCATCGGCGTGCATCATGATCTTGGAGGTGATGGCGGTCGCCGTCAGATCATCATGGGCCAGCATCCACAAATAACGCAGTCCTAATTTGTCGGCGTACTGTACCGTGCCGTCTGCATCGACCATCACCACCGCCGTTGTGCGCGTGCCATCGGCAGACACCGCTTGGGTCTCGCCCGGGGCGCCCATTGCGTGGGCAAAATAAGGCAGCGTTTGCGCTAACAAGCGGCGTTCATCTCTGCTGAATTCGCAACCCTTGGCGCGCGACAAGACCATGTTGCCGTAGACACGCTGACCATCGCCGACGGTGGCATCTAATTGGTGGTAAGAGCCCAGCGGCCGTTCGATCTCGTTGTAATAGGCCGACTGATAGAACCGAGGTGTCTGATAAGGCAGGTAATAACCGACGCCTGGACCACGACGCAGAGAGTCTTTAACTGCCGGCCAATAGTCCATCTTGCCGTCGAACTCGGAAAAATACGGGGCGACAAATTGGTAGCAGGCCGGATCTTCGCAGTAGCCGTTGGTGATGCGCAGATCCTGATCGGCAAAACCGAAACGATTGAACAAAGAAGGTACCAGGTTATGCAAAGCATCCAGCAAGGCCACCACTGCGGCCTGCGGCGGCAGGCCGAGGCAAGCGATGCGTCGGAAGTGGGCCAACTGACGGTGCATGGACTTTTCTTTTTTTCAGGAGCGATGCGCGTCAGGGTAGCAAGGACAAACTGCCCGGGCGCGAGGCTACACGGTGCCAGAACAGCCGATGAAATTGAATAGTCGCGTGCGGGCCAAATCCGTTGTGTGTGAGGACTGCTACGCAGAACGATGGGAGCACCGGGTCAGAGTCGCGGAAATCCGCGATGCAAAGAGCCGTCAGGCGCGAAGTGCTGTGATCAAGCGCGACTTCGCGAGGTGCCACGCCACCCACAGCAGTAATGGGATTCGTTACCCCCGTAGGTGCGAATTTATTCGCACATTCAAGCCGAGACCCGGCCGCCACGCCGGGCACTGAATGTGCGAATAAACTCGCATCTTGTATGTTGGCGTGTTGGGCTTCGTGTGCCGTAGGTCTGCATTTGCAATGACATCTCCATGACGACACTGACACTCCTGCACGCAGAAACTATCTAAGCGCGGGAGGCTGAGGGGCGCGTGAGCCAGGGCTTTGATCTAATCGCCACGGACCTGTCTTACAAGGCGCGGCAACGCCGATACGCATCGAACGCGAGCGACCGTCGGTGGGTGAACGCAATCGCGCGGCGCTGAATGAACTGGACCAGTGTGACGGCGAGGTAGAAGACAGGATTGCGCGCGGCATCGCGATCGATGGCACGGTTTAAGACGGCCAGCGACCCCACACCGGGATGCCGGTGTGGGGTCGCGATTATTTCTTCAGTGCCGCGACTTCGTCGATGCGGTCGTCCTTGTCGTATCTCACGCGAAACGCCATTTCGTCGCCCGAGAAGGCGCCTTCGGTAGGTGTCGCAACGATTTCCCAGAGCCCGAGAGTGAGGATATCTGCCGCACCGTGGAAGACTGCGCGCCCCGCTTTTGCGCCGGCTCCATAGCCGTCGACGAACTTGTAGATTTCGTATTTCCGCCCTTCGCGTTCCTCGGCGACAACCGGCAGTCCGAATTCTGCAAGCAGCATGCCTCGCGGTGTGCCGACCTTGAAAAGGTCAACATTCTTTTTGTCTGGCTGCTTGGCGGCCATGTATACGCCGCAGCCGGCCTGCATGAACAGCACAAACACCAGCGTAAGCGCTGCTGTGAACTTCATTGTGTGGGCTTCCCATCCGAATCTGCCGCAGCATGTCGTTCAGCCTACGCACTGTCAATTGCGAAATAGAAGGGCAGTGCGGCGCAAGTTTCAGCCTGAACGGTCCGCGATTTGTTTCGAATTGTGTCGCGGCCTAGGCCGCCTTGCTAATGGGGGCGAGCTGAGCTCTACTCACAGAAGGACACAGTCAAAGCGGGAGGGAGGACATGACCACGTTCACGATGTATGAGCGGGCCGGCATCGGATTCAATATGGATCCGAACAGCGCCGAAGGCGTCGATCTGACCCAAAGCTCTGAGATGGTGATAGATGAAGTGTTGTCAGACGATGGCTCGACGCTGGTGGTCAGCGTCTCGAATGCCGGTGACGTTGCTTTTATGGGCGTCAATTATTTCATGTCCGGCGACTATGTGTTGATTGAAGACTTTCTCTATTTTGATTTCGAGGCCGAGCTGCTGCTTTTGATCGACGATGTGAATCTGGAGTTTTCCGCTGCCGATATGGCGGCCGGGCTGTATACGTCAGCCGAGTTTACGTCGCTGCCCGATATTTTCTACGGCAACAGTTTCGCCGATACGATTTACAGTGGTCGCGGCAATGACCGCCTGTATGGCTATGGTGGCAGCGATCGACTGCACGGCGAAACCGGCAACGATACCTTGTATGGCGGTTTGAACAACGACGCACTGTACGGCGAAGCGGGCAACGACACCCTTGATGGCGGCGCGGGTAATGATTCGCTGGCGGGTGCGTCAGGCACGGACCGGTTGCACGGCGGCACTGGCAAGGACACCCTGACTGGTGGCGCAAACAACGATCGCTTCGATTTCAATTCCAAATTCGATTCCGTGCCTGGACGGTTGCGCGACACGATCAGGGATCTGTTCAACGGCGACAAAATCGATCTGTCGACCATCGATGCCAACGAACGGCTACCGGGTAACCAGTTATTCAAATTGATCTCCGGCAACCATTTCACTGCGGCCGGGCAGTTGACCTACAACGCGAGGACCCAGGTGCTCTCCGGCAACACCGACGCCGACAAAACCTCGGAGTTTGAAATAACGGTGAACCTGTCCGGTGGAAATCGATTGGACACAACCGACTTCATTCTCTGAAACGGGGAACAAGCTGCGCCGAGATGGGCTACCCCGCCACTGGACTCTAAAACGTCCCGCTACTGAAAGCGGGGGGATGTCGTCATTCGCACCACGCGGACGGCGTAGCGCCGCCGCGTGATGCGCGCCAGTGCGGCCTCAGGCGGCCGCGCTGCGGTTGAACTGCGGCAGGACGTCTTCAATCAAGGCCGCTTGTGATGCCGACCACGCCGAATACTCATCCTTGAAATCGAAGTTGATGACCAGCAGCGTGCCGAAGCCACCGGAGTCCTTCACCATGTCGCCGAGTTTGCCGGCCACGGTGCTGGGCGAACCGACCAGCCAATTGTGGTCAACCAGATATTCCGGCGTGACGTCGGAGTCCGGCACGCTCGGGTCGTGTTTGAACACTGACAGCAGGCGGAACGAGCCGAACAGCGGCAGCAGGTATTCGCGATAGGCGCGGCCCATCATGCCGTTCAACGCGAGCTTGCGCGCTTCGGCGTCGGTGTCGGCGATATAGACCTCACGCACCACCCGCCAGTCCTGACGATTGGCGACACGACCGCCGCGCTCGGCACCGCGCACCACTGAGTCCCAATGGTCGCGCAGATATTCCTGGGAGAGATTCAAACTGAGCGGCATGAAGCCGAACTCGCCGGCCAATTCCAGTGTGTCGGAACGCGGCGACAGACCGGCGATGCCTATCGGCGGATAGGGTTTCTGCAAGGGCATCAAGTGCCGCTTCAGACGGCCGTCGAACATCGGCTCGATGCCGTTTACGTTCCAGTATTTGCCGCGATACTCAAACGGTTCTTCGCAGGTCCACAGCTTCAAGATGATGTCGAGCGCCTCGCGGGTCATGAGGCGGTTCTCACCGGCCATCCCATCGATATTGAACTGTGCCCAGTCGCTCGGCAGACCACCGGCACCGACGCCGAACATCAAGCGCCCCTTGGATATGTGGTCCATGAAGGCCACGCGCCCGGCGAGTTCAGCCGGATGGTGATAGGGCAGCAGATGCGCGCCGGCGGCGAGGCGGATGCGTTCGGTGCGCAGCAGGGCTTGCGCAATCAGGATGTCGGGCGCGGGGTTGGGCTCCCACGGCGCGGTGAAATGCTCGCCTATCCAGGCTTCTGAGAAACCGAGACGGTCACACAAGGTGATGTGTTCCAGATCCCATTCAAAACCGTCGCGCAGGCTGCGCTCCGGCGGATGGGACGGCATCATGAAAACTCCGACTTCCATTGACAGCTCCGCGTTGTATTTTGGGTTCGGACGCTAGCATGGGGTGCTGCCGGTCGCAACGCGCCGACGCCGGCGGCTCGCCACGGGTGCGCGCCACGCGTCACTTGGTTACGCTGCCGCCATTCCATCACCACGAGTGGCTGCCATGCGTTTTATTGTTCTGGTCCTGTTTGCTCTGGCGGGCGAGTGGGCGGCGGCGGCCGAACCCGCCGATGCCGTTTATCACCACGCGCGCATCTACACCGTCGATGAGCAGCATGTATGGGCCGAGGCGCTCGCCATCAAAGACGGACGGATCAGCGCCATCGGCAGCGATGCCGAGGTCGCCGCCAGCATCGGGCCGCATACCCGGGTGGTGGATGTCGGCGGGCGCATGCTCATGCCCGGCATTCACGACATGCACATGCATCCTGTCGAAGGCGGTTTTCAGGCCTTGGTGGAATGCACCTTTCCGTTCGTCACGCCGCTGCCGGACATCGTCGCGAAGATTCGCGACTGCGCCGCGCACAAGGCGCCGGGCGAATGGATCCGCGGCGGACAATGGGCGGCCGAAACTTTGGAGAGCAACACGCCACCGACGCTGGCCATGCTCGACGCCGCGGCGCCCAACAATCCGGTCTTCCTGATCGATTCCACCTATCACAACGCGTGGGTCAACTCCCGTGCACTCGAAGCACTCGGCATCAACGAACACACCGCCGATCCGAAAGGCGGCGTCATCGTGCGCGATGCTCAGACCCACAAGGCAACCGGCATCCTGTTCGACAATGCCGCTTATTTCACCATGAAGCGCCTGCCCAAGCGCAGCGATGCCGAGTATCAGGCAGCCGCGCAGTGGGCGGTGGCCAAGGTCAATGCGTTTGGTGTGGTGGCAATGAAGGATGCGCTCGCCGATGGTTATGCGGTGCGTGCCTATGCGGCGCTCGATCGTGCCGGCAAACTCAACATGCGTGTCGCCACCAGCCGGCCGTGGCGCGCGACCTGGACTGAGAGCGATGCCGACGAAGCGCACAATCGTGCGCACTGGCGTGACGACCAGACCGCCCATGTGCGCACCGGTTTCGCCAAGATTTTTGTCGATGGTATTCCGCCGACCCGCACCGCCGTGATGCTCGAACCCTATCTGCCCGATGCCAAACATGGCGTCGGATTCAAGGGCGTGTTGCAGCACAGCCAGGTCGATCTCGATGCGGCCCTCATCGAACTCGACAAACTGGGTCTGACCGTCAAGATGCATGCGACGGGTGATGGTGCGGCGCGTGCTGCCCTCGATGCGATTGCCGCCGCGCGCAAGGCCAATGGTGACTCGGGCCTGCGTCACGAAATTGCTCACGCTGAATTGATTGCGCCAGCGGATATTCCGCGCTTCGCCGAGCTCAATGCGGTCGCTGAGTTGTCGCCGATACTGTGGTACCCGGGACCGCTGGTGGAAATGATGGCCGAGGTCATGGGCCGTGCGCGCGCCGAACAGTTCTGGCCAATTCGTGCGATGCGCGATGCCAAGGTCAACATGATTTACGGCTCTGACTGGCCGTCGGTGGTGCCCACTCCCAACCCGTGGCCGGGTATAGAGGCGATGGTCACACGCAAAGACCCTTATGGTTCATCGCCCGCCACACTCGCTGCCGCGCAGGCTATCGATCTTGCCGATGCATTACGCATCTTCACGCGTAATGGCGCGAGCGCGATGGGCCTCGCGCAGGACAGCGGCAGTCTTGAGGTCGGCAAGTTTGCTGATTTTGTAGTGCTGGACAGAAAGCTGTTTGAAATAGCGCCCGAGGACATCAGTGACACTGAAGTCATCGAACCGGTGTTCGAAGGCCGCGTCGTGTTCAGCCGACAAGGTCGATAAGCGTCTTGCGGTGATTTGTCAGACGCGCTGCTGCGCGTCTTTCATCACACGCAAAATTTTTTTTCTTCGTTTTTGGGTTGAACATTCATTCTAGTTTTCGCCAATGCTGCGGCGAACATTCAAACGAAATGTCGGTTTTCTACCCACTATCCCGCTATCAAACAGCTAACAGAAATTTTTCACTGTTATCTCGCAGCCGCCACCCTCCCTAAAGGATG
>CAMCBY010000185.1 GCA_945873015.1 Klebsiella pneumoniae | reverse complement strand
ACGGCAGCGGCCATTGGCGCGCGACCAGTTGCATGAGCCGCGGCAGATTGCCCTTCTGGCCCGGACCAAAAACCAAGGGCGGGCGCAGTATTGTCAACGCCCCGTCCGCCTCGCCCCATAGCGCGCTCAAGCCGCGTTCGGCGGCGAGTTTGCTACGCCCGTATTCGTCTTGCGGCGCCGGCGTGTCGGCGGCGCTGAAGGCATGTAATCCACCCGCGGCAAGGGTCGAAGATTCGCCGTTGACCTTGATGGAACTTAAGTACACAAGACGCTTGATACCGGCCGCACGCGCCGCCGCCGCGAGGGCGCAACTTACATCGACATTGAGCGCGTGAAAATGCGCAGCATCGGCACCCCGTGTGCCGTCGTGGGTGACGGCCGCAAGGTGCACGACCGCGTCTGCGCCATCGAGACAGGGCCGCCAATCGCGGAGTGCGGTCAGACTGCCCACGGCGTGGAATCGCGACACGCCCTCGATGTGTCCGGCCGTGCGTGTCACGGCCGTCACTGCAACGCCGTGCGCGACCAGTCCCGCACACAGGGCACGACCGACAAAACCATGCGCGCCGGTCACCAGCACACGCCGCACACCCGCGGCCGGCAAACTCACGCCTGACGGGGTTGCACTCACGGCCGCTGACTCAGTTGTTTGTATAACGCGAGGGTTTCATCACCGATGCGTTGGAGGGTGAATTCACGCTCAACCTTGGCACGCGCCGCCTGCGCACAGGCGCGCGCCAGCGGCGCATCATCGAGCATACGCAGCAGCGCATCGGCAAGTTCGTCAACCGCATGCGAAGGCACCCGCAGCCCGGTTTCACCGTCGATGCAGATCTCACGACAGCCCGGCACATCGGTCGCCACCAGCGGCCGCGCGCAGGCGGCGGCTTCGAGCAGTGCGCGCGGCAAACCTTCGCGATAGGACGGCAGGCACACAATGTAAGCTTCGGCATAGACCGCCGCCATGTCACGCCGGTGGCCCCACCATTCGACGGCGCCGGTCGCTACCCAATGTGCCAGGTCGCGGCCATCCACCGCGCCGGGATTGGCCATGTCATGGGCACCGACCAGCGCAAAACGCACCTCCGGGTGCAACGCCCGCACGCGCTCGGCAGCCGCCACAAATTCATACACACCTTTATCACGCAAGACCCGCGCCGGCAGGATCACCAGCGCACTGGCGCGCGGCGGCAATGGCGTAGCCGGAAACTCGTTCAGATCGAGCCCGGCGCCGGCGATGATGCTGGCACGCGCGCGCTGCGCAATACCTTGCGCGCACAGCAGCGCGAGATCGTCTTCGTTCTGCGCCAGCACCCACGCGCCTTCACGTCGTGCGACAGCGCCGAGCAATCGCACCACCAGCGGTTTCAACAGGCGCGCAAGTCCCGCGCGTGAAGAAAAAATATACCCAAGGCCGGTGAAGGCCAGCACCGCCGGACAGCGCGCCGGCGTCAAACCTAACGCCAGCCCGCCGAGCAATATCGGTTTGAGCGACACCAGATGCACGAGATCCGGGGCCAGCTTGCCTATGACGCCGCGCAAGGCCCACAGCAGACGCGCATCGCGCCACGGATAGGTCAAGGCACGCTCGAACGGCAGTGCGATGAATTCCACACCCTCAGCACGCAGCGCCGCACCGCGATCACTTTCGCGCGCCGCCACCACCACGCGCCATCCGGCAGCCCGCGCGCGCCGCGCAAGACCGATACGGTGCGACATGAAATACCAGTCTTCCGTGACCACAAACAACAGACAGGGACGCGCCGCTTGTTCGCTTGTCACGCGCCGACACTCCAACGCTCGCGCCACGCTTCAAACATCACCAGCGCCCACAACACATGCTGGTGATTTCGCCGCCCTGACTGATGCTCACGCCACAGGCGCGCGACCAGCGCGACATCGAGCAAACCCGCGCGTCGCAGACGCTGTTCGTCCAACATGTCGCCTGCCCACTCGCGCAGGGCGCCGCGCAGCCAGGCATCGAGCGGCACGGCAAACCCGGCCTTGGCACGATCGGTCAATGCCGGCGGCACATAACGCGCCAACACTTCACGCAGCACCCATTTCGAAGTGTCGCCGCGCAGTTTCATATGCGGCGGCAGACGCCACGCCAAGGCCACCACGTCGTTATCGAGAAACGGCACGCGGGTTTCGAGACTGGCTGCCATCGAAGCGCGATCAACCTTGGTCAGGATGTCACCGGGCAGATAATCGAGCGTATCGGCGAACATCATCGCGCCGGCATCGTCGAGCGCGGTCGGGGCCAGCGCAGTGAGCTTGCGTGTGCCGCTCGCACCCAGCACCAGTCCACCACGATGTCCGAGCTCAGCGGCGGAGGCATGCATCGCAGCGCGATCCGGGGCAGCGGCGAGGCGCGCAAGTTTATGCAGCCGGTCGCCCGGTGCGCTGAAACGCATACGCGCCGGCAGCAGCGGTGCAATGGTCAGTAACAGACGGTCCCAGTGACCGGGCGCGATACCTTCGATGGTCTTGATCATGGCCACCCGCAGTGGCGCGGGCAACGCCCGCAGGCGCCGCCACAGACGCAGCGCGAGTCCATAACGCAGATAACCGCCGAACAGTTCATCGCCGCCATCACCGCTGATGGCGGTGGTGACGGTACGCCGCGCAAGTTCGGCCACCAGCACACTCGGGATCTGCGAAGAATCGGCGAAGGGCTCGTCGTAAATCTCGGCGAGACGCGGGATCACCGCCTGCGCTTCGACGGCGCTGATGCGCTGTTCGGTGTGCAGTGTGCCGAGATGGCGCGCAATGGCACGCGCATGCGGCGCTTCGTCATAACCGGCTTCGGCAAAGCCGATGCTGAAGGTCCGCACCGGCTGAGTGGAAGCCTGCTGCATGAGCGCGACCAGCAGCGACGAATCGATACCGCCGGACAACAGCGCGCCAAGGGGCACATCAGCCACCATGCGCAGTTTTACCGCCTGCGCGAGGCTGTCGTTGACCGCAGTAACGGCTGCGCTGTCGTCGATGGCGGGCGCGTTCGTGAGCGTGCTGTCCATGAGCGTTGATAACGACCAGTAGGCACAAGTGACCGGCAGACTTGTCAGCGAGCCATTCGCCACACTGAGCATATGGCCGGCCGGCAGTTTGGCCAGACCGGTGAAGATGCAGTCTGGTTCGGGCACATAGTTGCGCCGGAAATAATCGTCCAGCACGGCACGATTTAAAGCCGGCGTCCGCCCATGCAGCGCGATCAGGGCTTTCAGTTCGGACGCGAATATCAGCGCACCGTCCAGCACACCGTAATAGAGCGGTTTCTCGCCGAACCGATCGCGCGCGAGATGCAGCACCTGTTGTTGTTTGTCCCACAACGCAAACGCGAACATGCCATTCAAGCGTGGCAGACTTGCCGCGAGACCATAACGCGCGATGGTTTCGAGCAGTACTTCGGTATCAGAGTGACCGCGCAGCATCACCCCGTCGCGCAGCAGTTCCTCGCGCAGGGTGGCGAAGTTATAAATCTCGCCGTTAAAAGACAGCACGTAACGCTGACACCGGGAGTGCATGGGCTGCGCGCCTGCCGCAGAGACATCGATCACCGCCAGGCGCCGATGCCCGAGCCACACGCCCGCCGCCGCATCCTGCCACACGCCACGCGCATCAGGACCGCGATGAGACAAACTGTCGAGTGCGCGCTCCGCCCGCCCGTGATCGAGTGCGCGGCTGCCGCCGCCGAGCCAGCCTAGGATGCCGCACATGGCGCAGCTCCCGAGCGGCCGAGCACGCCGCGATACACCGCCATGTAACGCGCCACGGCGGTGGCGAGACTGAAATGCGCCACCGCCCGTTGCCGCGCACGCTGGGCGAGAGCCAGGCGTTGCGCGGGCGACGCCCTGAGGATATCCAGCAAGGCGCCAGCCAGTGCCGCGGCATCACCGGCTGCGACCACGCGGCCCGCATCACCGATGATGGCGGCCACATCGCCCACCGCAGTCGCCACGAACGGCACCGCACAGGCCATGGTCTCGACAATCACATTGGGAAACGCTTCAGTGCGTGACGACAATACCCCGACATCGAGCGCCGCCAGCACGTGGCCCATGTCGGCGCGGAAGCCCAACAAACGAAAGGCATCGGCACGCCCGCTGCCGGCAATCAGGCGCATCAATTCGACATTGTCGTCATCGATGCCCTCACCACACAAAACGAAACAGGTATCGGGACGCGCCGCCAGCACCAGGGCCGCGGCGGCACACAAGGTCGCGTGATCCTTGTCGCTGTGCCAGCGCGCCGGCATGCCCACCAGCAGCGTGCCGGCGGCGACATGCAGTTCGCGGCGCAAGCTCGCGGCGGCACTGGGGTCAGGCGTAAAACGTTCGAGATCGACCCCGTTGGTAATGACTTCGAACAGCTCAGCGGGAAAACCAGCGGCGATACGCGCGCGGCGCCCGGACTCGGAACAACTCACCACCCGCGCAGGCACTTTGTCGGCCAGCCACGCACAGGCGCGCAACACCGCGCGAGTCGTTGCCGGCGTGCCGTGCGTAGCGATGTCGGCCTGGTGCACGCCCCAGATCACCGGCACCCGTAACGACAGGCGCGCCACCAGACCGCCGAGCAAATCGGCATGGCATAACCAGGTTTGCACGAGGTCCGGTTTGAATGCGCGCAACGCGCTGCGCAGCGCCCATACCCCGCGCAGCACATCGAGCACGCCACGCAGACCGAGTTCAACCACCGTGACGCCCTGCGCACGCAATTGTGCGGCGAGAGGTCCGCCGCTGGTCAGGGAAATCACCTGCACTTGATACTCTGCGTGCGGCAACGCCGCGCACAAACGCGCCAGCATGAATTCAGCACCACCGCCACCCAGGCCGGTGATGACATGCGCGAGACGTATGCTCACCGCCATCGCCTGGCGCGCCGCAAAAGTCGACTGACAGACCGCGCCATCAACATTCAGCGATTACCGAGCGCGCGATCTGGCGCCAGTCGAAATGTGCTTCGGCATAGTCACGCGCGCGTGCGCCAATGCGCGCCAGTTCGTCGCGCCCGAGCGCCGCCACCCGGCGCATCATCTGCGCGAGGTCAGTCGCATCGTCCGGTGTATGGGTGAACAGCCAGCCCGCCGCCTCGAGTTCGACGATGCCCGGCAGGCGCGCCGCAATCACTGGCCGCCCGCAGCCGGCGTAATCGCGCACCTTGATAGCCGACGAACCAATCTCGGCATTGCGGCCGAGGGTATAGGGCGCGAGCGCAATATCGAACTGGTTGATGATTTCAGGGGCCTGCGGCGCCGGCACCTTGCCGATAAACCGCACCCGCTCGCTGAGATTCAGCGCGCTGGCGCGCGCGCGCAGTTGTTCTGCGAGCGGCCCGTCACCGGCAATCCACAATTCGGCATCGAGTTCGTGCTGCACTTCGCTGAATGCTGTCAACGCGGTCGTCACACCCTGCCACGGATTGAGCAAGCCGATAAAGCCGAAGCGCAAGCGTGTGTGCGCCGGCGCGTCGCCCGGCAGCACTTTGAATTTATCCAGGTCGACACCGTTGCCGACCACAAAAATTTTTTCGCGCGCTACACCGCCTTCGACCAGCAGGCGCGCCAGGCCGTCGGTTACACAGCGCGAGCGATGGGCATAACGCGCGGCCGCCAGTTGGCTCCAGCGTTCCAGTGCAATCATGACCGCACCGCCGCCGCGCACACGTCGCTCGCTCGCGGTCCAGCCGTTGTGTTCAACCACCACCCGCATGCCGAGCGCACGCGCCAGCAATACCTGCACAAAACAGAACGTGGTGACGCGCACGTACAAGGTATCGAGGCGCCAGCGCAGGCGTGCCGCGACGATGCGCGGCAATTGCCAGAAGGCATCAAAACTGCCCGGCAGTCCGAGCGCGGTGGTCGAGGGCGTCAGCAGTGCCAGCGCACCGAAACGCGCCACCGCCGCCGCCGCACCGGCGCGCGCAGGTGTCATCATGCGCACCTCATGTCCCATCGCGCTGAAGTTGGCGAGCAAAGCCGATTGATGACCGGCATCGCCCTCGCCGCGTGCGAAATCGACCAGATTGCTCATCAAGACGCGCTTGCCGGTGCTGCCGCTCTCGGCACTCATGGCAATGCCTCGTACAGCGCCAGCAGTTTGAGACTCTGCGCCTGCCAGCCGAAGTTGGCCGCGAGCGCCGCCAGCCGTGCCGCATCGGGGCGCAATTGATCACGGCGTTGATACACCTCGCGCACGCCAGCGGCGATCGCCGCACTGTCGTTGCCATCGACCAGCACACCATTGCCGAGCTGTTCAACAAACCGCCGTTGCTCAGGCAGATCTGAAGCACACACCGGCAGCCCGGCAAAACTCGCCTCGAATAATTTATTCGGTAACGAATAGAGATAACTGAGACAGACACCCTGCACGAGCACCACCGCGAGATCTGCCGAACGAATGAAATCGAGCACCTCGAAAGGCGGCACCGCATCAACCAGATGCAGGCGCGCAGCGACACCGAGCGCCTGCGCCCTCTGCACGAGTTCGGCGGCAAAGACCGCGTCGCGGCCACCGACGCAGGCGAGGTGCAATTGCGGCCAGGCAGTCAAGGACGGCAATAGCTGTTCAAGTCCACGATGGGCGGCGAGACGCCCGACATAAACTGCCAGCGGTTGCCCAGCCGTCAATGCAAGATGCGCGCGCAGGCCCTGCGCCGCCGGCCGCTGTTCGGCGAGATTGGGACTGTTCAACACCACTTCCGGCAGGCGGATGTCACACACCCGCGCGAGATGTCTGGCAATCATATCGCTGACCGTGATGACCCGCGCCACACCACGGATATGGCGCGACTCGAGCGCGCCCAGCACCACCCGCTCCAAGCGCGACAAACCGACACTGTGACGCTCGAGTTCGTGCGCGTCATACACCAGCGCCGCACCGAGTTGAGTGGCGAGCGCCACGCCGGCGGACAAGGTTTCGAGATCGTGTGCGTGCACCACACGCACCTGTGCGCCGTGCTGCGAACGTAATGCCACGCGGCGGATGGCGCGCTGACGCAGCAACTTGATCAGTAACTTCAGTGGGCCGTAGTTGACCCAGCGCGGTGTGCGCGGTGTCACGCGGGGTGTCGGCACACTGCCCGCCACCACGGGCGCGGGCCGATGCGCACCGCGCACACGGTTCACCAGTGCCTGGCAAACGCGTGGCAGTGAGGCCAGCACAGACATATCCACACGCCGCAGTTGCACACCGTCCTGTAGTGCGTCGCCGAGACGGCCGTGGTCGTTGTCACACAACACGCTGACCCGATAACCGGCCTGATTCAGGGACTGCGCTTCTTTCAACACGCGGGTGTCGTTGACGCAGGTGTTGCCGACCAGCATCAACACACGACGGCCCTCATTCATGGCCGGCCTGTAACGGCGCGCCGACGCGCGTCGCCTTCATAACAAGTCCTCATCGAGGCTGAGCGCGGCGCCGCCCTTGGCGGCCAGCCCCTGGGTGGCAGCGGCCTTGGCCTCGGCCAGCAATAGTTTGACCTCTTTGCGATGGCTCTCGGCCCACTCGGCATCGAGACGTGTGAGGCGTCCATCGGCGCGTACCAACAGCAATGCATCGAGGCGCGCCAGACTGCCGGCGCTGAAACTGGCCAGCGGGCCGCGTTGAATCACCACAGCCGCAGGCGCATCGACCTCGGCCAGCGCTGACGCCACCACCAGTTGCGCGGGCGCCGCGAGCACCGCGCGGCTGCTGTGTGCCGGCTGCACATCGCCGAGTAATTCCACCAGTCGGTAGTCGACAAAACCGATACGAGCTCCGCCGCCC
>CAMCBY010000184.1 GCA_945873015.1 Klebsiella pneumoniae | reverse complement strand
CACCTACGGGGTGCCGAGGCGCAGCGCTGTTTCAGCCAACCTTTTGCCCAAGGCCCGCGCCACCCGCTTTTCGTGCTCGCTTATCGCATTGCTGTTGTCAGCCCCCGCGACATGACTCGCGCCGTAGGGCGTGCCACCGCTGCGGGTGTCCTGCAGGGCGGCTTCGCTGTAGGGCACACCCGTGATCAACATGCCGTGATGGAGCAAGGGCAACATCATCGACAGCAAGGTTGATTCCTGGCCGCCGTGCATGCTGCTGGTGGAGGTGAACACGCCGGCGGGTTTGCCTATCAGGCTGCCTGACAGCCACAAATCAGAGGTCTCATCGAGAAACGCTTTGAGCGGCGCGGCCATATTGCCGAACCGGGTCGGAGAACCCAGCGCAAGCCCCGCGCATTCACGCAGGTCGTCTTTGCTCGCATGCGGCGGGCCGCTGAGCGGCACGCTGTCGGGACGATGGGCGAGGGCAGCGACGGTGCGCATGCGCGCCGCGCACCCCGGCACGGCTATCACGCCGTGACGAATTTCGTCGGCGAGCGCGGCGGTGTGGCCGTGACGACTGTAGTAAAGAATCAGGATTTCAGTCATGGCGGACTCAATCGAAAAGCTGCGCGATGTTGCCCGGCGGGCGCCCCAGCACCGCCCGCGAGCCGCGTACGACGATGGGCCGCTCGATCAGAACAGGATCGGCGATGAGCGCGGCGATAATGCGCTCGTCGTCGGTCTCGTCGAGTGTGGCGTATTGCGCCCACGCGGCTTCTTTGTCGCGCACCAGTTGCCGCGCGCGCAGGCCGAGCGCCTGTAACAGCGCGCGCAGTTCAGCCGCAGCAGGCGGGGTGTCGAGATATTCAACGATCACCGGCTTGATGCCGCGCGCCTCGAGCAATGCCAGAGTCTCGCGCGATTTCGAACAGCGCGGGTTGTGATAGAGGGTAACGTCCACGATGTGAAACTCCTGTGCATGACGGGTGGCGGTATCGGAGCCGCGACCGGCATCGCATTGTAGGCATGTCGGCGCTGACCAGACAGGAATCTGCGCTCGTTATAATCCTGTTCAGGCAGGGATCGATTCGCAGCAGGAACGAAACGATGATCGATAGACCAAGTGTAACGGCCACCACGGCGGGTGTGCGATGATGAAAACCGAGCCGGGTGTGCCGAGCCTCGCTGAGCGCGGCCGTTGGCTGTGGCTGTTCCTCGGCTATCTCGCGCGCCGCTTCGCTTCAGACCAGTGTCTCGGGACCGCTGCCGCGCTGGCCTATACCTCGCTGCTGGCCTTGGTGCCGCTGTTCACGGTGGTGTTCGTCAGTCTGTCGGCTTTCCCGGCGTTTCAGGACTGGCGTGAAGTGATCGAAAGTTTCATCTTTCGTAATTTTGTGCCGGCACTCGGCGAACAGGTGCGCACCTATCTGGTCGAGTTCAGCGCCAAAGCGCGCGGTCTGCAGGCGGTCGGTGTGACGGTCTTGCTGATCACGGTGTTGACCATGCTCTCGACCATTGAGTCGACCTTCAACGTGATCTGGGGTGTGCGCAGGAAGCGCCCGTTGATGGTGCGCTTTCTGGTTTACTGGTCGGTGCTGACGCTGGGACCGGTCCTGATCGGTACCGGCATGGTGATCACTTCTTACGTGATCTCGTTGCCGTTGTTAGCTGGGCACATGGTCAGTCTCGGTACACAGATGCTGACCCTGTTGCCGCTCGCCGCCACCACGCTGGCTTTTGTGCTGTTCTTCAAACTGATTCCCTATCGGCCGGTGCCGTTGCGCCACGCCATCATCGGTGGTGTGGTGGCGAGTATCTTGTTCGAGATAGCCAAACATGGGTTCGCGCTGTTCGTGACGCGATTTCCCTCCCAGGAGGCCATTTATGGCGCATTCGCGACGGTGCCGATTTTCCTGACCTGGATCTATCTGTCGTGGGTGATCGTGTTGCTGGGCGCTGAAATCACCCAATGTCTGACCACGTTTCGTCTGCCGCGCCCGCGCCGCCATGCAGTGCTGGCAGCGGATGACCCGCTGTATTGCACTTACCGCGTGTTGCTGCGATTGCACGACGCGCAGCGCGTCGGCCAAAGTCTGTCAGATAAAGAGCTGCTGCGTTTCGAGGCGGATTTTGGTTATGCCGCGATCAATGCCGCCCTGGACAACCTGGACCGGGCGGGCTGGATCAATCGCGACGATCGTTTCGAATGGATGCTGGCGCGCGATCTCGACCGCGTGACCTTGCTTGATCTGCTGCATCTTACGCCGAGCTTTCCGATGCGCGACGACGTGCAGCCACTGCCCGGCGACAACTCCGACCAGCGCCTGCAGGAGCAGCTGCTGGAACTCGCCCAATGGTCTGAACAACATCTCAGGACACCGCTCGCCGAACTGCTGCACGGTGAGACGCCCGAAGATGCCCTGTAGGTTCAGCGCTCCGCTTCAATTTTCGCTTTCAAGATCCCTACCACTTCCGCCAGCGGCAGCGCCTCGGCGGTTTCCGCGGTGCGCGCCTTGTATTCCAGCGTGCCGCCGTCGATGCCGCGATCGCTCACCACGATACGATGGGGAATGCCGATGAGTTCGAGATCGGCAAACATCACACCCGGGCGCTCATTGCCGTCGTGAAACAGCACGTCGATGCCGGCCGCTTTCAGATCGGTGTAGAGTTTCTCGGCGGCGGCTTTGACCTTCTCTGACTTGTGCATGCCTATCGGCGCAATCGCGCACTCGAAGGGCGCGATGCCTACCGGCCACACGATACCTTTGTCGTCGTGGTTCTGTTCGATGGCGGCAGCGACAATACGCGACACGCCGATGCCGTAGCAGCCCATCACCATGGTGACATTGGCGCCAGTGTCATCGAGCACGCGCGCCTTCATTGCTTCTGAATATTTGGTGCCGAGCTGAAAGATATGGCCGACTTCGATACCGCGTTTGATATCGAGCGGACCGCTGCCATCGGGACTCGGGTCGCCGGGCTGGGCGTTACGCAAATCTGCTACTTCCGGTTCGGCGGTATCGCGGCCCCAGTTCACGCCGGTCAGATGGAAGCCATGCACGTTGGCGCCGCACACGAAGTCCGCCAGTGCGGCGGCGGCGCTGTCGGCCACCACTTTGACGCTGACATTGCACGGCCCGAGCGAGCCTGGACCGCATTTGACGACCGCTTCAATTTCATCGGCGCGCGCCATGCGCAAGGGTGACGCGACGCCCGCAATCTTCTGGGCCTTGACCGCATTGAGCTCATGGTCGCCACGCAGTACCAGCGCGACCAGGCCACCGTCTTCGCCGGCCACCATCAAGGTCTTCACTACCTGACTGGCGTCGACCTTTAAAAAGGCGCTGACTTCGGCAATCGTGTGCGCCTTGGGCGTTGCGACTTTCTCCAGGGTGTTGCCTGGCGCCGGACGCGGCGCGCTCGGCGCCGGCGCCGGCACCATCTCGACATTGGCGGCGTAGTCGCCCGTGGTGCTGAACGCTATCTGATCTTCGCCAGAATCGGCGAGCACGTGGAATTCATGGGACTTCGAGCCACCGATATTGCCGGTATCGGCCAGCACCGCGCGGAAGGTCAACCCCGCGCGCTCGAATATGCGGCTGTAGGCGCGGTACATATCCTGATATGTCTGTTCCAGCGAGGCCGTATCGAGGTGAAAGGAGTAGGCGTCCTTCATCAGGAACTCGCGGGCGCGCATGATGCCGAAACGCGGCCGCACTTCGTCACGGAACTTGGTCTGAATCTGATAGAAGTTGGCGGGTAGCTGTTTGTAGCTGTGCACCTCATTGCGGATGAGGTCGGTGATCGCCTCTTCGTGGGTGGGCCCCAGGCAGAACGCGCGATCGTGGCGGTCCTTGATGCGCAGCAGTTCCGGGCCGTAGTGGTCCCAACGCCCCGATTCCTGCCACAGTTCGGCCGGCAGCACGCCCGGCATCAAGACTTCCTGGGCGCCGGCGGCATCCATCTCGTCGCGCACGATGCGCTCGACTTTGCGCAGCACGCGCAGGCCCAGCGGCAGCCAGGTATAGATGCCGGACGCGAGCTGGCGAATCATGCCGGCGCGCACCATGAGCTTATGGCTAACGATTTCGGCATCGCCCGGCGCGTCGCGCAGAGTCGGAATGAGGATTTTGCTTATACGCATGGGATGGTTCTGCCTGGCTCGTGAAGTCGAAAAAAGCACTAGGCCCGGCATTCTCAAGACTTCGGACTGACCCTGCAACCGCGCACCAAGTCCGGGCAAGCTCAAGTCCGGCGCGATTTTTTCTTGACCCCCATAACGAACATGAGTAGCTTGCCGCCCTCGCTCCCCATCGTTGGGTCGCCATCCACGGCGACGCCTGTCAACGAAGAGCCCGGACGCAACCACGCGAACGCGGCGATGAGGGGGGAGCGAAGCGTGGAAAACAGCCACGTTTACGACTAATCCCCGGGCACGACAGGGTCCGAACAGATCTAGGTGGTAAAGAAAATGACAGAGCGACTGCGTGGGGCGGAGATCTTCGTGCGTGCCTTGGCCGACGAGGGTGTGGAGTTCCTGTTCGGCTATCCGGGCGGTTCAGTACTGCACATCTACGACGAAATCTTCAAACAGGACAAGTTCAAGCACATCCTGGTCCGTCACGAACAGGGCGCAACCCATGCCGCCGACGGCTATGCGCGCTCGACCGGTAAACCCGGCGTGGTGCTGGTCACCTCCGGCCCCGGCGCGACCAACTGCGTGACCGGCATTGCCACCGCCTACATGGATTCGATTCCGCTGGTGGTGTTCACCGGCCAGGTCTCGACTGCGCTGATTGGCAACGATGCGTTTCAGGAAGTCGATTGTGTCGGCATCACACGCCCCTGTGTGAAACACAACTTCCTGGTCGAGCGGGTCGAAGACCTGGCTGCGACCATCAAAAAGGCTTTCTTCGTGGCGACTACCGGTCGTCCCGGCCCGGTGGTGGTGGACATCCCCAAGGACGTCACCGCCAACCTCACTGAATACAACTATCCGGCCTCGGTCGAGATGCGCTCCTACAAGCCCAATCTGAAGGGCCATCCGGGGCAGATCAAACGCGCCGCGCAATTGCTCGCGACCGCCTCGCGGCCGATGATCTACACCGGCGGCGGGGTGGTGCTGGACAACGCTGCGGCGGAATTGACGCAGTTCGCGCGTCTGCTCGGTTACCCGGTCACCAATACCTTGATGGGGCTGGGCGCCTATCCCGGCACCGACCCGCAGTTCATCGGCATGCTCGGCATGCATGGCACCTACGAAGCAAACATGGCCATGCATCACTGCGATGTACTGTGCGCCATCGGCGCGCGCTTCGACGACCGGGTGACGGGCGATCTGGCCAAGTTCTGCCCCGAAGCCAAGATCATTCATATCGACATCGATCCGGCTTCGATCGCCAAGAACGTGCCGGTCGACGTGCCCATCGTCGGCAGCGTCGGACATGTGCTGCGCGATCTGATTGAAGTGCTTGCCGCCGGTGGTCAGAAGCCCGTTGATCGCGCCAATGACGCGTGGTGGCAGCAGATTAATGCCTGGCGCAGCCTCGATTGTCTGCGTTTTGACACCAACAGCGACAAGATCAAACCGCAGGGCGTGATCCAGCAGCTCTACAAAGTTACCGATGGCGACGCCTATATCACTTCCGATGTGGGCCAGCACCAGATGTGGGCCGCTCAGTACTATCCGTTCGATAAACCGCGCCGCTGGATCAATTCAGGCGGCCTCGGCACGATGGGTTTTGGCCTGCCGTCGGCGATGGGTGTGCAGCTTGCATTCCCCGACGCGACGGTCGCGTGTGTGACGGGTGAGGCGAGTTTCGTGATGTGTGTGCAGGAGCTTTCAACCTGCCTGCAATACGGTCTGCCGCTCAAAATCGTGAGCTTGAATAACCGTTACATGGGCATGGTGCGGCAGTGGCAGGAATTCTTCTACGACAGCCGTTATTCCCATTCCTACATGGAATCGCTGCCGGACTTCGTGAAACTGGCCGAGGCGTTTGGCCATGTCGGCATGCGCATCGAAAAACCGGGTGACGTCGAAGGCGCGTTCAAGGAAGCCTTCGCCATCAAGAACCGTCTGGTGTTGATGGATTTCATCACTGACCAGACCGAAAACGTCTATCCGATGATCGCGGCCGGCAAGGGCCAGCACGAGATGCATCTCGCACCGAGCCAGAATGCTGCGCCGGTTGAGCGTGAGCTCGCGTAAGAGGTGCCAGACATGAACGAAAGACACACGATATCCATCCTGCTCGAGAATGCTGCGGGGGCCTTGTCGCGGGTGGCAGGCCTGTTTTCGGCGCGTGCCTACAACATCGAGTCGCTGGCAGTGGCGCCGACCGAAGATCCGAGCGTGTCGCGTATGACGGTCGTTACCAGCGGTTCGCCGCAGATCATCGAACAGATCACCAAACAACTGAACAAGCTGGTGGATGTGATCAAGCTGGTCGACCTCAATGAAGGGCCGCACATCTCGCGCGAACTCATGCTGGTCAAAGTGCGCGCCGCGAGCCCGGACCACCGCGCCGAGGTCAAACGCCTGGCCGATATTTTCCGTGCCGAGGTGGTCGACATCACCGATATCAGCTTCACTTTGGAACTGACGGGTTCGCCGCAGCGGCTCGACGATTTTGTCGAGGCGGTGGGAGTGCGTCATGTGATGGAAATGGCGCGCTCCGGCGTGCTTGGACTACTGAAGGGCAGCAAGGCATTGAAGGCTTAAGCGCGCGCCACCGTACCGCACAATCGACATTCACACTGAAACAGGACAGCAAGCATGGCAATGAACATCTATTACGACAAAGACGCCGACCTCTCGCTCATCCAGGCGCGCAAGGTCGCCATCATCGGCTACGGCTCCCAAGGCCATGCGCATGCCAATAACCTCAAGGAATCCGGCGTCGATGTCGTGGTCGGTCTGCGTAGCGGTTCGAGCAGCGCGCAGAAAGCCACTGCTGCAGGTTTGCAGGTGGCGTCGGTCGCTGACGCGGTGAAGTCCGCCGACGTCATCATGATACTTGCGCCCGATGAACAGCAGGCCGACCTCTATGCGAGTGAAATCGAGCCCAACATCAAGCAGGGTGCGGCGCTGGCCTTCGCGCACGGCTTCAACATCCACTTCGGCCAACTCGTGCCGCGCGCCGACCTCGACGTCATCATGATTGCGCCCAAGGGCCCGGGTCATCTGGTGCGTTCCACGTACCAGCAGGGCGGCGGTGTGCCGAGCCTGATTGCCATCTACCAGGACGCCTCTGGTCAGGCCAAGAACATCGCGCTGTCCTATGCCTGCGCCAACGGCGGCGCCCGCGCCGGTGTGATTGAGACCAACTTCCGCGAAGAGACCGAGACCGACCTGTTCGGCGAGCAGTCGGTGCTGTGCGGCGGTATCACGGCGCTCATCGAAGCCGGTTTCGAGACCCTGGTGGACGCCGGCTACGCGCCGGAGATGGCCTACTTCGAATGCCTGCACGAAGTGAAGCTGATCGTGGACCTCATCTACGAGGGCGGCATCGCCAACATGCGTTATTCGATTTCAAACACCGCCGAATACGGTGATTTCACCCGCGGCCCGCGCATCGTTACTGACGAAACCCGCGCGGAGATGAAAAAGATCCTGTCGGAGATCCAGAACGGCGAATTTGCGCGCGAATGGATAGGCGAGAACCGCACCGGTACGGCAGTGCTGAAGGCCAAACGTCGTAACGCCGCCGCGCATCAGATCGAGGAAGTCGGCGCGCGTCTGCGTGGCATGATGCCCTGGATAGGCAAGAACAAGCTGGTCGACAAGAGCCGTAACTAAGGACCTGACCCTCACGCCTCCCTGTAGGTG
>CAMCBY010000183.1 GCA_945873015.1 Klebsiella pneumoniae | reverse complement strand
TCGAGTTGCACCACGACGTCACTGATTCCCGTGCCATCGAGTTCTCGGTGACCACCGACGGCATCGCCAAGCGGGAGGACGACCGTGGCTGATTTTAAGCCATGGCTGGATCGCGTCGACGGCCTGAGCCTTAAGGAGCGCGTATTGTTGCTGGGCGCAACCGTGCTGGTGTTGCTGAAGATCTGCGATGCCGTGCTGTTGCGGCCCATCGAAGCCGAGCGCACACGCCTCGAAGGCGAAGTCGCGACCCTCGGTCAAACCCTGCGTGAGACCCATTTGCTGGCCGACTCGGTGGTCAACGCCGCGCGCGATAATCCCGACGCAGCGGTGGAAGCGGCGATCGAGCGCCGACGCGCTGAACTGACGACCCTCGACCGCGATATTCAGGCCAAGATCGGCAATATGGTGCCGAGCGAGCGCATGGCTGAGGTGCTGTCCGCGGTGCTGGGCCGCTTCAACAAGTTGCAGTTCGTTGCCCTTGAAGGTCTCGGTGCCGAACCCATCGCCATGCCCGCCGCACAAGCGGGTGAAGCGTCGGCGGGCGTCGCGAGCGACGTCGCCAAAAGCCAGGCCGGCGCCTACCGGCATGGAATCCGCATCAGGTTCAAAGGCAGCTATTTCGACACGCTCTCCTATTTGCGTGCCCTTGAAGCCCTGCCGTGGGGATTTTTCTGGGACCGCATCGAACTCGAGACTAAGGACTACCCCAACACCGAAGGCGCGATTGTGGTCTACACCATCAGCCTGAGTCGCCACTGGATTGGGGTGTAGGCGATGCGTTTCTGTGTCCTGCTCTGGCTCGTTCTCAGCACCGTCGCCGTCGCCGCACCGCGTGAGGTGCCGCCGCAAGCCGAGGCGCTGGTGGACCCGATGCGTCCCCTGCTCGTGCCGGGCGCCGAAGCGGCACCCGAATCAGCCGCGCCGAGCGAACAAAGCTATGTGCTGTCTGCGGTCAAACTCGACGGTCGGCGCTCCCACGCCATCATCAATGACGAACTCGTTTATGAGGGCGGTCGTATCGGCCAGGCGCTGGTGCGAAAGATCCGCAGTCAACAAGTCGATATCAGTACCAGCAACGGACCGCTCGTGCTCCGCCTCAACAGCTATGAGATCAAACATGACATCGAAGTCCGCAAACATCTCCGCTGAGCGGCGTATCCTGGTGCCGGCCTTGTGCGCGCTGCTGCTGACTGCCTGTCAGAATCCGCCGCCGCGCACCGACAATCTGACCGCGATGCAGGCCACCATCGATGCGGCACGCAGCGCGCCGCAGCCGGCTGCGGCGGCTCCTGCGCCACCGGTGCCCGATGAAGTCAGCCGCGCCCTGGTGCCGACCCTCAAAATCGACGCGGCGGGCACCACCGCGCCCGTCGAGCAGCGTTTCGAGATTTCAGTCAATGAAGTGCCGGCGCGCCAGTTTTTCATGAGTCTGGTCGATGGCACACCGTACAACATGGTCGTGCATCCCGATGTTGCCGGCAAAATCTCGCTCAGCCTCAAGAACGTCACCATTCCGGAAGTGATTGGTGCCGCCCGCGATGTTTACGGCTATGAGTTCGAGCGCACGTCCTTCGGATTTCAGATCATGCCGGCGCGCCTTGAAGCGCGCGTCTATCCGATCAACTACCTGAACATGAATCGCAGCGGATCATCCTCGACCTTCGTCAGCGCCGGTACGCTGCAGCGGGGCAACGATGATGAACGCGATGGTTCGCAGGGCGGTTCACAGAACGGTCAGGATCAGCCGGTCGAGACCAACGGCCATCGCCGCGGCAGCAACAGCAGCCGCTCTGCGGTCGGCACGCAGATCACCACGCGTCAGCCCGAGACTTCCTTCTGGCAGGAATTGTCGGCCTCGGTGGCCGCCATCATAGGCGAAGGCAATGGCCGCAGTGTGGTCGTCAACTCGCAGTCCGGCGTGATTGTGGTGCGTGCGCTGACCACCGAATTGCGTGAGGTGGAATCTTTCCTGTCGGCCGCGCAGTTGATAGCCCAGCGCCAGGTGGTGCTGGAGGCGAAAATTCTTGAAGTCGAGTTGTCCGACGGCTTTCAGGCGGGCATTAACTGGGCGAGTGTGATTGGGGAATTCACCCTCGGCCATACCGGCGGCGGCACCGTGTTCCCGGATACCAGCGTGGCCAGCGACAACCGCGGCGCACAGTTCGCACTGCCCAATCTGGCGAGTTTGGCGGTGCCCGCGTCGGGCTTTGGCGGGGTGTTCTCGTTGGCGCTGCAGGGCAAGGATTTTGGCGCCTTTCTTGAATTGCTCAAAACCCAGGGCAATGTGCAGGTATTGTCCAGCCCGCGTATTTCGACCATGAACAATCAGAAAGCGGTCATCAAGGTCGGTACCGACGAGTTCTTTGTGACCGATGTATCCACCACCACGGTGACAGGCACCTCGACGACCTCCACGCCGAATATCGAACTGACGCCTTTCTTCTCCGGTATCGCGCTCGATGTGACGCCCCAGATCAGCAAGTCCGGCGAGGTGATGTTGCACATTCACCCGAGCGTCAGTGAGGTGACCGATCAGCAGAAAAACATCACGGTTGGCGGCGTATCACAGAAATTGCCGCTGGCGCGCAGCACGGTGCGCGAGTCGGATTCGATCGTGAAGGCGCTCAACGGCCAGTTGGTGGTGATCGGTGGCCTCATGCAGAACCGTGAGGCCGACCTTGACGCCAAGACACCGGGGCTCGGCGAACTGCCGATGGTGGGCGCGCTGTTCCGCCACAAGCAGAGCATCACCCGCAAGAGCGAATTGGTGATCCTGCTGCGGCCGATGGTCATCGATACGCCGAGTGACTGGTCCGCCGCATTCAACAACGCGCATGACGAGCTCGGTTCGCTAGGCGAGGCCGCGCGTCAGATGGCTGAAAAGCAGGTTGGCGGGACGCTGGGCATTCCCCAGCCCTGAGCACACCGGTCGTAAGCACTAGGAGGGGCATCGATGTATCTGCAACATTTCGCGATGAACGAAATGCCGTTCACCCTGACGCCGGACACGGCATTTTTCATGACCCGTGACGGCTACCATGATGCGCTCAACGTTTTGCTGGTATCGCTGCGCGCCGGCGAAGGATTCGTGAAAGTCATCGGCGAAGTGGGAACCGGCAAAACCATGTTGTGTCGCACACTGCTCAAGCAACTGGGTGACGACTTCGCCAGTGCCTATCTGCCCAATCCCTATCTGCGTCCGTCCAGCCTGCTGTTTTCGCTGGCCGATGAGTTGGGTGTCAGCTATCCGAAGCGTGCCACCCAGCATCAGCTCACACGCTGCCTGACCGATGCCTTGCTCGCGCTGCATGCCAGTGGCAAGCAAGTGGTTTTGTGCATGGACGAAGCGCAGGCGGTGCCGGTGTCGACCCTGGAAACCTTGCGCTTGCTCACCAATCTTGAGACCGAGAAGCGCAAACTGTTGCAGGTGGTGTTGTTCGGTCAGCCCGAGTTGGAGGCCACCCTCAACCAGCCCTCGATTCGGCAACTGCGCCAGCGCATCACCTTCGCCTACGAGCTCAAGCCGCTCGGGCGCGCGGCGTTGGACAAATACATCGCGCACCGCCTGCATGTCGCCGGCTATCGCGATGGCGAGTTGTTCGAGCGGCGCGCACGTGACGCGCTGTACGAAGGCAGTCGCGGTGTCCCGCGCCTGGTCAACATACTGGCTCACAAATCGCTGATGGCCACTTATGGTCTGGGATTGACGACGGTCAGCCGTCGCACCGTGGGGGCCGCTATCGCCGATACCATCGACGCGCGGGAAGCAGGTGTGCAACGCGCCTATCCGCGCGGTCTGGGTTGGTTGCGTCTGTTGGCGGGGCACGCATGAGCCTCATCAACCAGATGCTGCGTGATCTCGACCAGCGTCAGCGACGACGCAGCACGCCGTTGGACGGGGTGCTCGCCAACCTGCTGCCGGCAGAACTGTTGCCGCGCGAATTGAAAGCCCATCCTGCATTGCCATGGATGTTGTCGGCGGCATTGTTTGGCGCGCTGTTGCTGTGGCACCGCGACGCGAACATCGACATCGGCGCGGCGAAGTCGGTGCCGTTCCGTACGGTTGCGCCGGTGGCAGTGCAAGCGCCCGAAGTCGTTGTCGGTATCGAAGCCGCGCCTGCGCGGGTGGAAGCGGGCGCCGCGGCGCTGGTTGGCGCAACGCCGTCTGCGCTGACTTCTGCGGCGGTGGCGGCAGCGCCGACCATCACCACCCCGGTTGCCGTTGCCGCTACGCCACAGCCGCCGGCACGGCAAGACACCGAGGCAGCGGTCAATTCAGCGCTCGCCGTGCCGCCGGCAGTGCCGGCCACGGACGGCGATGCGCAGAGCCGTTTAGTGGAGACCGCCGTTCCGTCATCCGCGATGGAGGCGGAGAGCGAACTGGTGGAGAACCCCGGAACGATGCATATCTCGCGTACGCCATCGCCGCGCAGCGACGATCAGGTGGCGGCGATACAGCAGGCTGAACAGGCGTTCGCCCGCGGCGATACCGCGGGTGGCCTGGCGCGTTTGAAAACGGCAGCGGCGCGGTTCCACGGCAACGAGAAGCTGCATCTGGTTTATGCCCGCCATCTGCTGCAGGCGGGCCGTAACGCTGAAGCGGAAACCACATTGCGCGACGGGCTCAAACAGGCACCACGCGCCGCCGCACTCGCACAGATGCTTGCGCATCTGCGCTACGACGCCGGCGACAGTGCCGGCGCATTGGCCGTCCTTACCCGTTCGGCACCGCCCGTTGCGCAGGCGCTCGAGTACCACGAGTTCCTGGCCGCACTTCAACAGCGTCAGGGCGATCATGCGGCGGCGGTGGCGACCTACCGCGAAGTCCTGCAGGCGGCGCCATCCCATGGCACCGCGTGGATGGGGCTCGCGATTTCGCTTGCCGCGCTCGATGCACGCCGCGAAGCAGTGGCCGCCTTCACTCAGGCTCGGACCAGCGGCACGCTGTCGCAGACCATGGATACCTACGCCGCTACCGAAATCGCTCGTCTGCAGGCCGCCCCATGAGTTTGCCGCGCAAGATTCGACTCGGCGATCTGCTGGTCGAAAAGAAAATCATCTCGGCACACCAGCTTGATCTGGCGCTCGCCGAACAGAAGAAGTCCGGACGCAAACTCGGGCAGGTGCTGGTCGAGACCGGCTGCCTGACCCAGGACAGCCTGCTGACCTTCCTCTCGGAACAGCTCAATGTGCCGTTCGTCGAACTCGGCCATTACCAGTTTGAACCGGACACCATCAAACTCATTCCCGAAATCCATGCCCGGCGCTTTCGCGTCATCGCCTTGAAGCAACGCGGCACGACCTTGCTGGTTGGAATGGCCGACCCGACCAATCTGTTCGCCTACGACGAACTGACCCATCTCGTGCATCGACAGATTGAAATCGCCGTGGTGCGCGAAGACGAGTTGCTGGAGGTGATTGATCGAGTCTATCGCCAGGGTGACCAGATCTCGGGTCTCGCGGAACAGCTGAACGACGAACTGAAGGACAGCGACTTCGACGTTGACCAACTGGCGGCGGGCGCCGATCTGAGCGAAGCGCCGGTGGTGAAACTGTTGCATTCGCTGTTTCAGGACGCAGTGCAAATCAAGGCATCGGACATCCACATCGAGCCCGACGACACGGTGTTGCGCATTCGTATGCGTGTCGACGGCATTCTGCACGAGCAGGTATTGAACGAGCGGCGTATCGCGTCGGCCCTGGTGCAGCGCTTGAAGCTGATGTCCAACCTCGACATCGCGGAGAAGCGTCTGCCGCAGGACGGCCGCTTCAGCATCAGGGTGAGCGAAAAGAATATCGACGTCCGCATCGCGACCATGCCGTTGCAGGCCGGCGAAGCGGTGGTGATGCGCTTGCTCGATCAGCGCGATGGCGTGCGCGACCTTGACCAGCTCGGTATGCCGCCGTCCTTGCTGCGTCGCTTCAGTCGCGCGCTGAAACGGCCCCACGGTCTGGTGCTGGTAACCGGCCCAACCGGCAGCGGCAAGACCTCGACCCTGTATTCCGCGCTGAAATTCCTGAACCAGCCGCAGGTCAAGATCATCACCGTCGAAGACCCGGTTGAATATCGGCTGCCGCGCGTCAATCAGGTGCAGGTCAACGCGCAAATCGGACTCGATTTCGCTCGTGTCCTGCGCACCACCTTGCGTCAGGATCCGGACATTGTGCTGGTCGGCGAAATGCGAGACCAGGAGACTGCGGAAATTGGCCTGCGCGCCGCCATGACCGGGCATCTGGTGTTGTCGACGCTGCATACCAACGACGTGGTCAGCAGCGTCAGCCGGTTGTTGGATATGGGCGCGCAGGGCTATCTGCTTGCGTCCGCGCTGCGCATGGTGCTGGCACAGCGCCTGATTCGCTGCATCTGCCCCGACTGCCGCGCGCCGACCGAGCTCGATACCGCCGAGCGGATATGGGTGCGCGGACGTCTGGGTGACGAGCTGCCGCTGCCGGTCTACCAGGTCGGCCGAGGTTGCCACCGCTGCAACAACACCGGCTTTCGCGGTCGTATCGGTGTCTATGAAATGCTCGAAATCGATGCGCCGATGGCCGATGCGCTGACCCGTGCCGACGGTGTGGAGTTCGGACGGCTGGCGCGTGCCAGTGCCGGCTATCGCACGCTCGATCGTCTCGCGCTGGACCACGCCGCCGCAGGTTTGACCACGGTCAGCGAAGCGTTACGTGTCGCCGCCGATGGCGAGTTCGACTATCTGCCGGAGTGGGACGCCGGTGCGGGCGAAGCGCCGGACGATGGCAGTGGGGAACGCAGCCCGACCGTCATCACGCCGCGCCGCAACGCGGCTTGAAGCGTAGATTTCCCGTCACTTCATGGCGCAATTCGAGTACAAGGGCCGCGGTCGCCGTGGTGACCTGATCAAAGGCACCCTCGAAGCGGTGTCGCGCGACGCGGTCGCTGCGCAGCTCCTCACCAGCGGCATCACACCGGTGGAAATCCAGGTGGCGGTGACGCGCGTTGACGCCTTGGCAGTGTTGCGCGAGGTGCTGCAGTCGAACAAGCCGGGACCGGATGATTTGATCCTGCTGTGTCGGCAGATGTACACCCTCATTCATGCCGGCGTGCCGATAGGGCAGGGCCTGACCGGGCTGGCGCGTTCGGCACGCAACCCAGTGCTCGGCAAAGTGCTCAATGAAATTCGCATCGTGCTGGAGAGCGGTCGCGAACTGTCGGTCGCACTCGCCCAGCATCCGCAGATTTTCTCGAGCCTGTTCGTCAACACGGTACGTATCGGCGAAAGCACAGGCCGGCTCGACGATGCCTTCCTGCGTCTGTCGGAATACCTTGAGCGGGACCGCAACACCCGTGCCCAGATTAAAAGCGCGCTGCGCTATCCGAGCTTTGTCATCAGCGCGATAGTTGCGGCTATCGGCATTATCAATGTGGTCGTCATCCCGCAGTTCTCGCAGATTTTTGCCCGTGCCAAGGTCGAGTTGCCGGTGCCGACGCGTTTGTTGATTGGCATGTCCAATTTCTGCACCGAGTACTGGGGCGCGATGTTGTGCGCGAGCGTGCTCGCCGCGTTTACCTTTCGCGCCTGGATCCGCTCCGAGCAGGGCCGTTATCGATGGGATGGCATCAAGCTGCGTTTGCCGGTGGTGGGCGACATCATTCACCGCGCGACCCTCGGCCGCTTTGCGCGGGGTTTTGCCATGTCCATGGCCGCTGGCGTGCCTTTGACCCAGGCGCTGGGCGTGATGGCGCAGGCGGTGGACAACGAGCAGGTCGGCGAACGCATCCGCAATATTCGCACCGGCGTTGAGCGCGGCGACACCCTGACGCGCAGTGCAACGGCGACAGGCATGTTCACTCCATT
>CAMCBY010000182.1 GCA_945873015.1 Klebsiella pneumoniae | reverse complement strand
GCCAGCCACAGGTCGTCATAACCGTGACTCTCGGCCCATCGGCCACGTTCAAAACCAGCGCCGAGGCCGGGCACCGGCCACAGCATGAGGCCCAGGCGGCGGGCGCGTCGTGCGGAGTTGTTCATGGGCCGATGATCGCCAAGCGCGCCGGCGCTGGCAATGCCCGCGGAGTGGGGGTGGTAGCATGCGCCAGCCCTGCCCGACGCACTGGCAAGCCTGAGTGAGGACATCATCGTGAATGCAGAAGACCATCGAATCGAAGCTGGCGCCGACGACCTGCCGGCCGCCGTGCGACGCGAAATTGCCGCCCATCACGAACTTTATGCACGCGATCCGGAAGCGGCGCACTGGTGGGACCCGCGAGTCATCGGTGTCCCCGGCGGGCCGGTGGCCTGCCTGCTGCTGCACCATGTGGGGCGCAAATCAGGCCAGCCGCTCAATTCCATCCTGCAGTACTACCGTCACGATGACGACATTGTGATCGTCGCCTCCAAGGGTGGACTGCCGCAGCATCCGGTCTGGTATCTGAACCTGTTGGCGGCGCCCGCATGTGAAGTTGAAATAGGCGCGTTTCGCAGCCGCGCCGTGGCGCGCACTTTGAGCGGCACCGAACGGGCGTTATGGTGGCAGCGCGTGACCGCCGAGCAGCCGGTGCAACTCGAATACCAGGCCCGCACCGAGCGCGAGATTCCGCTCATCATCCTCGAACTCGAAACCCGCGCACCGCGCCGCGCCTGAGCGGCATGGAATTCGCTCAGTTATCGTTTTTTTTGCGCAGGGGGCGACGCGCCCCTGGCCCGTGACGTCGCGCTGGTGGTTCGCCGGCATCCATCTAGTTCAGTGTGCGCCCTCATCATGAAATTCACCGACCTTGCCCACGACCCTGAAGACATCCAGATAAGCGTCGATGAGCGCGGCGCCGCTGCCCTGCGCAGTACCTGGGTCAGCGTCGCCGTGAATCTGGTGCTGACCATCGTGCAGGTGACGGTGGGTGTGCTGGCGAGATCCCAGGGGCTGATTGCCGATGGCATTCATTCGCTGTCGGATCTGGTCGCCGATTTTGTGGTGTTGGTGGCGAGTCATCACAGCCGTAAGGACGCCGATATCGATCACCCTTACGGTCATCAACGATTCGAGAACGCCGCCTCATTGGTGCTAGGGGTGTTGTTGCTGGTGGTGGGGATTGGCATGTTGTGGTCGGCGGTGCACAAGCTGCAGGCGCCGGAAACCGTGCCGGTAGTGCATGTGGTTGCGCTGTGGGTGGCGGGTTTGGCGCTGATCGCCAAAGAAGGCCTGTTCCGTTACATGCTGAGGGTGGCCAAACGGGTCAAGTCCAGCATGCTGGTGGCCAATGCCTGGCACGCGCGCTCCGACGCGGCTTCATCGCTGGTGGTGGGTTTAGGCATCGCCGGCAACCTCGCCGGCTACACCATTCTCGATCCCATCGCCGCGCTCATCGTCGGTTTTCTGATTGCGAAGATGGGCTGGAGTTTTGGCTGGGACGCGCTGCACGACCTCATGGACCGCGCGGTCGATGAAGAGGAAGTGAGTGCAATTCGTCAGACCTTGCTTGAAACGCCGGGTGTGAACGGCGTGCACGATCTGCGCACACGCAAGATGGGCGACATGATAGTGGTCGATGCGCATATCGAAATCGACAGTGGCATCACGGTCGAGGCCGGACACGACATCGCCGTAGCGGCGCGCGACAGCGTCATGCGCCGTCATCGGGTGTTGAATGTGATGACCCATGTCGATCCCCACGGCCGCCCGGATCTGGATCACGCCGCCGCCGTTCCATGATCCCCTCCCCGAAAGCATAGGCCCGCCTTAGGCCGCACTTGCCAGCGCCCGCGCATCCCCGCCATGATGGCCGCGCTTGCGCGCAATGCAGCGGACAAGGGTGCCGCTTTGGCGTGAGTATGGCGACAGATGACGACACCGATACCGGGGAGGAGAACACGTGGCTCGAGCGGCGCAAGATGTAACGGCGGCAATGAATGACGCAGTGGAAGAACTGGATGTATTGATAATCGGAGCGGGCGTGTCGGGGCTCTATCAGCTTTACCGCGCGCGCCAGCTGGGACTGAACGCGCGCGCCTTCGAAGCGGGCGGCGGTGTCGGTGGCACCTGGTATTGGAATCGTTACCCGGGTGCGCGTTTCGACTCGGAATCCTACAGCTACGCTTATTCGTTCTCGCAGGATCTGCTCGAGGAATGGAACTGGACCGAACATTACTCCGGCCAGCCGGAGAACGAAAAATATCTCAACTTCGTCGCCGACAAGTTCAAGCTGCGCCCACATATCCGCCTCAACTCGCGCATCAAGTCGGCGGTATTCGATGACAAGGCCAATCGCTGGGATGTGACCACTGAAGACGGCCACCGTGCCCGCACCCAGTATCTGATCTCGGCCGTTGGTATCCTGTCGGCCACGCACATGCCCGATATTGCCGGCATCGACAGCTTCAAAGGCCTGTCTTTCCACACTTCGCGCTGGCCGCACGAGAAGGTCGATTTCACCGGCAAACGCGTCGGCGTGGTCGGCACCGGCGCAACTGCTGTGCAACTGATTCCCATGATCGCCAAAGAGGTCAAATCGTTGACCGTCTTTCAGCGCACCGCCAACTACTGTTGCCCGCTGCGCAACTCGGTCATCGACGACGAGACCCAGACCAAAATCAAGGCCAGTTATCCTGAGATCTTCGCCAAGTGCCACGCCACGTTCGCGAGCTTCATGCAGGATTTTGATCCGCGTAATACCTTCGACGTGCCGGAGGCCGAGCGCCACGCGTTCTATGAAGACATCTGGTCGCAACCGGGCTTCATGAAGTGGTTCGGTTGTTTCCACGATGTGATGACCGACCCCGCTGCCAACGAGGATTACGCCAAGTTCGTGCGAGCCAAAATTCGCGCGCGCATCAAAGACCCGAAGATTGCCGACCTGCTGGAACCCAACAGCCACCCGTTCGGCGCCAAACGTATTCCGATGGAGACCGGTTACTACGAAGTCTATAACCAGGACAACGTAAATCTGGTGGATGTGAAATCCAATCCCATCGTCAGCATCACGCCGACCGGCGTGAAGACCACCGATGCTGAATACGAACTCGATGTCATCATCTACGCGACCGGCTTTGATGCCATTACCGGCGAATTGACCCGTATGGATATTCGCGGTGTGGATGGTCAGTCATTGAAGGAAAAATGGGATGAAGGTCCGAGCACCTATCTGACCTTGCAGACTGCCGGTTTTCCGAATCTGTTGATCGTCAACGGTGCAGTGTTCTGTAACTTCACCCGTTGTGTGGAAGTAGTGGGTGAGTGGGTGGCCAATTGCCTGAGTTATATGCGCGACAAAGGTTATCAGCGCATCGAGGCCGACCCCCATGCCGAGGAAGAATGGACTGAACACGCCCATTCCTTGACCAAGGGCATGATCTTCACCAAGACCGACTCGTGGTTCATGGGCACCAATGTCGCCGGCAAGAAGCGTGGCTTTTTGTTCTACGCGGGCGGTGCACCGGCGTTCCGCGACAAAGTCGCGGATGTCGCGAGCAAGGGTTATGAAGGTTTTAAACTGAAGTGACCCGGCCGCTGCCAGTGCGGCATACCGCCGCGCGACGCTGAAGAAGGGCACGGCTGCCGAGTTGTCCCTGCGCTGGAGAAGTCCGGTTGCCGGTGCAGTACGCACCGGCCTGGATGTCAAAGATCGTCAACGCCGCCCGCGCGGGCGAATCTTGTTTTTATAATCCAGACAAAGCCGCTTCGCAGTGCCCGTGCGAGGCTGTGGCATCGATCAAGACTGATATTCGCCTGGAGGCTGTTCACCGTGTTCCGATCCGCTCTTGCTGTGCTTGCCACCACCTTTGTGCTCACCCTCAGTGCACCGAGCGAGGCCCAAATCATCGAAGACGAAATGTCACTGAATATGACGGCGCCTTTCGGTGTCACCAATACCTCACCGTGGACCCGCGTGCGCTTCAGTGACACTGCGTTTGGCGTCAGCGGCGGAGTGCTGACGATGGGCACTGCGCCGATTCGTGGCACCTGGTTTGGAAACGGCACGGCCATCGGCCATCACCCCGGCTGGTCGTTCAGCACCTCAGCGGTCGGGACTTATATTGATATCTCGCTCATCCCGGCAATGTCGCGACCACCAACTTTGTGGCGATGGATCTGACCGATAAATTTCATCGGTTCGAGATCCTCTTGAAAGAGGGCGTGGTCAGCTATGCCATCGATGGTGTGCTGGCCTTCAGTGGCGCCGCGGTATTGAGTGGCACACAACAACTGCTGGTCATCGGCGACGGCAGTGGCTCTACCCCGACCGGTGTCGGCAGCATGCAGGTCGACCGCATTCACATCGACACCGCGCCGCAGATCTCCTCCCTCGCCGCCGTGCCCGTGCCGGGCGCACTGCCCCTGTTGGGGAGCGCGCTGGCGTTTGGCGGGCTGTGGCGGCGTCGTCGTGCGCGTCAGCCTCAGTAATTGGTGACGCGTTTGCGGCGCGTGGTGGTGCCATCCATATCAGTCGACTCGCTCTGGTCGATTACCTGACGGGACTCATAGGGCACCACCGGTGCGGCAGGTGCCATGATCGGGCCGTGGGTGGTGCCGATCACCGGCACGTTGGTGCGCAGCTCTGAATGCGCCGCGGCCGTGGCATTGCCGCTGTCATCGACGGTGGTGGTGGTTGTGCTGGTGCGCACCGATTTGGTGGGCGGGCTGCTACATGCCGAGAGTGTGCCGAACAGCAGTAGCGTGGAAACGAAAATCACAGGAGCGCGCATGGCCTGAGCCTTATTGGGAGAGTGAAGCCAGCATCCGACAAAGCCACGCAGCGCGCTGTTCGCTAGCGCACCGCCGCTCGCGACCGCCAGCGAACGGACGCGCGCTGGCAAAGGTGCTACCGTCCGGGCGCTCTCTCAAACCAATAAGGACAAAATCATGGCTAAAGGTAAATCACGTGCCGGCAAAGAACCGAAGAAACCGAAGCAGGTGAAGAAGCCGGAGACCGTGGCTTCGGTCTTCGGTGGCGCTTCGCCTGGCACCCGCGCGGGCGCATCGCGCGGCCCGGGTAAGTAGCCGCCTGGCACTCACCGGCTGGCGTTCGTCAGCGCGGCGCGCGCCAGCACCTGGCCTCGGCACCCCCGTGCCTGGCCGCCTTCGCCGGCTTCCCGCAGCCGGACTGTCACTGTGCGTATTCCCACTATCGGCTATCGACAATCGACGAATCGATGTGTGACTCTTGCCCCATGGGCTGAGTGGGTGGCCTGCGTTGCGGGCGACCCACGATGGGTGATGGTTTGGCAAGGAGTGCACTATGGATATCGCTGTCACTGATCAGCTCGATCAACAGGCACTGGTTTATTCCAACGAGCGACCGCTGTTTTTCGCGGCGCTGGCTATCTCGGTGTTGGTGTGGTTGGCATTGCTGGTCGGCACCGTGGGTATGGTGCTGGTCTACGTCTTGTTCGGCTATCTGTTCTTTCTGTTCGCGCAATCGGCTTTTATAAGCTACCTCAAGGGCACCGGCGTGCGCGTCACGCCTGATCAGTTTCCCGATTTGTATGCGCGTCTTGTGGCATGTAGTGCGGCCCTGCAGATGCCGGTGCCGGAAGCTTATCTGCTGCACGGCAACGGCATGTTCAACGCATTTGCGACACGTTTTCGCGGCCGCGATTTTATCGTGCTTCTGAGTGACATGGTCGACGCTTTCAACAGCCGACCCGGGGCCATCAACTTCTATATCGGTCATGAGCTTGGCCATATCCGTCAGCGCCATCTGCGCTGGGCGCCGTTGCTGTGGCCTGCCAGTATCCTGCCGTTGCTGGGTGCGGCGTATTCCCGTGCGCGGGAATATTCCTGCGACAAACATGGCGCGTATTGCTGCGAGTCGCGCGACGATGCGCGACTGGGCCTCGCCGCGCTCGGCGCGGGCGGTCAGCGCTGGGCGTCGCTGAACATTGATGCATTCACCTACCAGAGTGCCGAAAGTGGCGGCTTCTGGATGTCGTTTCATGAACTGGTGGCGGGTTATCCGTGGCTGGTGAAACGTCTGCACCGCCTGGACCCGCGCGCGCGCGATATCAGCCTACCCTCGCGCCATCCGTTGGCGTGGCTGCTCGCGGTATTCGTGCCGAATATTGCGGGCGGCGCCGGCGCCGCATCGTCGCTGGTTGTGGTGGCGATCATCGGCGTGCTGGCCGCTGTCGCCATTCCCGCCTATCAGGACTACACCTCAAGAGCGAAGGTCACCACCGCGCTGGTTGCTGCCGGTGTCTACAAACAATGCGTGGCGGATCGTTATGGCGCGCGCGAAGCGGTGCCCGCCTCGCCGACCGATTGTCGTTTTGACCCTGCAGCGACCAAAATCGCGGCGGGAGGCGCCGATATCACGTTTTCACGGACTGGCGCCGTGATTATTGGCTTTGACGCGAGCTTCGGCGCCTTGAGCGGCACCGACATTCAACTCGTGCCGGAGGTGATTGGCGGCGAACTGCGCTGGAGTTGCACCGCAGGCAACCTACCGGCCAAGTACCGCCCGTCTTCCTGTCGTCAGTAACGGACGACACTCACCGCCATCCAACAGGCGCGTGCTCACATCGACCTTGATGGTGACGATGTGTGCGCTGCCTGACCGTTTCGGTATCGACGCTCAGCCTTTACCTTTCCGTTCTGCGTCATGCCGTGCCCGAAATGCCGCGATGGCCTCAAGTTGTTCCGCCGCCAACGGGTCGCGCACCGCGCGCAGCGCCGCTTCGCTGCGCTGCATGCGGCGATTGGTGCCTTTGAAGTGCGGCACCACATAGTTGCCGAAGATTTCGTAATGGCGTTTCTTGGCGGCGAACGGTGCCCAGTTGTGATCGAACAGCAGATAACAGCCGAAACCGCCGTTCGACTGCTCGAGCAGATTGTCGATGTGGCTGATGGCGTCCTGATAGGTGCCGATCACTGTCGAGCCGGTGCTGAGCGCCCATTCAATATATTCATCAATGGTATTGCCAGTGACCTGCATCTGCGGCGCGGCGGCGGTGTGCTGCAGGTAGTCGCAAAACTCGCGGATGCCGTGACGCACATCGGCCAGTGCCTGCGCTTTGCTGTCAGCCAGATGCATGAGGCCGACCACACGCCAGTTGGCGCGGTTGGCCTGCTTACCGAATTCCCGCGCACGCTGTTCAACCACATCCCAATGCATGGCCAGCACATCGACACCGGCTTTCATGGTCGCGCCGATGGAAATAAGTCCGAGACCATGTTTGCCGGCCAGGCGCGGGCCCGACGGCGATACCACCGCTGCAGCCGCCACTTCTGGATGCGGGTCCTGATAAAAATCGAGTTGCAGACGCGCATCCACCAGTTTGTAGCGCGAGGTCTCGATGCTGATGGGTTCATCGCTGGTCAAAAGATGCATGAGCACATCGGTATCGACGTCGAGCGCATCGCGCTGCTCGTGGGGCGACAAACCGATCATGGCGGCATCGGTCGCGAGCGCGCCGGGCCCGAGGCCCAGCATCACGCGACCGCGGGTCAGATGATCGAGCAGCGCGAGACGGTCCGCCACCCACAACGGGTTGTGATAAGGCAGCGATACCACGCCGGTGCCGAGACGGATATGCCGGGTCTGCGCCGCGACATGGGCGATGAACATCATCGGGTCGCTGATCAGTTCCACACCACCGGAGTGATGTTCACCGAACCAGGCTTCGTCATAACCGATGCTGTCCAGCAGCTGCACGATTTCGACGTCGCGCTGCAGCGCGTAGGTCGGGTTGTAGTTGGTGGGCAAATGGTGGGGCGGTATAAAAGCACCAAAACGCATGCGGGTCATAGTCAGGCTCCTTCTGCTGTAGGTGCGAATTCATTCGCACATTCACGCCGCGGCTATACGTCGCGGCTGGCATTCAATGTGCGAATGAAT
>CAMCBY010000181.1 GCA_945873015.1 Klebsiella pneumoniae | reverse complement strand
CGACAAGAACGGCCGCGCGCCTTGGGACGATAGCTCGACCAAACTCAAAGCGCAGGACTGGTGGGCCTATCGCGACCCTGCCGAGGATTGGTTTCGGCCCTATGTGACGCGCCAGGCCGCCACCGGCAGCGCCATCACACAAGCGGTGGAGGGTGCCCAACGAGCGCATCTGTTCGAGGGCATGTTACCCCGCTGGCAGCAATTTCTGGCCACACACTACGCGGCTTACCGGTTTCCGGAATACGGCCTGTTCATGGCTTTAAGTTATGCCCAGCGCGAGGCGCTGTCCGACGTTGTGGCGGGGCCCCTTTTGTTCCAGGGCCTGGAGAAAGACCGCCATGCACAGGACATCGCGCTCTATGGCATGGCGCTGGAAACAGCACTGACCAGCTATGACGAGGGCCAATGCAAAACGTTGTGGCTGGAGTCGCCCCTATGGCAGCCGACCCGGCGGGTCATCGAATATCTGATGGCATCGAGGGATTGGGGCGAAATCAATTTCGCCATCAACCTCATCTACGAACCGCTGTTCGCTGCACTTTTCAACCGTGAACTCGTGCTGCGTTCGGCGCCCCGGCATGGCGACCCCGTGACCTCGGTGATCGCCGAGGGCGCTGAGAAGGACCGCGTGCCGCGACAAGCCGCAGCCTCGGCGCTGGTGCGTTTTTTACTTGGCCAGGATGTGAACAATGCGCAAGTGATGAGCGCCTGGCTTAGCGAGTGGACACCGCAGGTAATGAGCGCCTGCGACGCGATAGCGCCAATGTTCGAAACGCTGGATGTGCCGGTGCAGAGCTTTGCGACTGCGCGAGCGACTGTGCTCGGGGAATGGCGGCAGCTTTTGCTCGATTGCGGTCTTGACGCCGCCGAGGCACAGCCATGAGTACTCAAGCCCTAAAGCAATCGTCGCGCGTCAGCGTGAAACTCATGGCCGGCGAAGAAGCTTCGGCCATTGCCGAAGCCGCCTGTATCGACAATCCCACTGCCGTCCTGGAGGACCACGGTTCTTATCTGACGGTCAGCAATGAGCGGCACCTCGAACTCAATATTGCGACCATCGTGGAAGAACTCGGCCGCCCCTATGACGTGTCCACTTTGCTGGTGGTATTCGTCAGTTATACCGGACAGGTCGAAGTGAGTGACAAAGGCGTTTCCATCAAGGAAGCGCTCGCAAACTGAATGTCGTCGACTCCTGACAGCGAGATGAAACCCCATGAGTGACTCTCTTTCCACCGCCTACGATCGCGTCAAATCGATTGATTGGGAGCCGACCTACATCCGTCAGGACCAGAAGCTGACTGAGCAGACGCGTTTTCACCTCGAAGGCTTGAAGCCGGTTGATCCTTTCAAGACTTTCGTTCGCGAGTATTTTCAGACCGAGCAGGAAAAGGACAACCGCCACTACGCGATACTCGAAGCCTCGAGCCGCCTGAGTGACGCCGAACCTGACGCGCGGTGGATGGAGGGCATGAAGTTCGCGCTGTCCAATCTGCCCGGCATCGAGTACTCCGCCGCGCGGCAGATGGGGCGCATGGTCCGCAGCGTCGCGCCGATGGAGCTGCGACAGGGCTATATGATGCAGAGCCTGGATGAAGTCCGGCATTCGCAGCTTGAAAGCAATACGCTGCGTCATCACATGCGCAGCTGGCGCGATCCGGCCGGTTATGACATCGCCATGCGTGCGGCGGGGAGCAGTGTCGGCGGCGGAATATTTCGCTCGATGCTCGAGGATCTCCTGACCTGTGACCCGGTCGAAACCTCGCTCGGCCTGCAGATGTTTGTCGAAACCGCCTACACCAATGTCTTTTTTGTCGGCCTGTCGACCGCTGCCGCTGCGCACGGCGACAAGATGATGGCCTCCACCATGCTCACCATTCAGTCGGACGAAGCCCGGCACATGGCCAATGGTTGGGCGACCTTCGCAACACTGCTGCAGGATGACCGCAATGTGCCGTTGGTGCAGCAGGCGCTCGACAAGTGGTCGTGGCGTATTCATACCAGCCTGAGCGTCGGCATCAATTTATTCACGGACTACTTTGTCACCAAGCGGCAAGAGTCCGCCAAAGAAATGAACATGCGTTGGGTGTTCGATGAGTTCTACGGCAGCTTCTATCAGAAGCTCGAGAGATACGGCATCACGGCACCCAAACATCTGGACAGAATGATCTCCGATCAGGATCATCTTTCCCATTCGGCCGCGGTCTATCTGTTCGGCGCATGGCCGGTGTTCTACCACCGCTATGACGGCATGACCGCTGCCGACATGGATTGGTTCGAGAAGAAATATCCTGGCTGGTATTCAAACTATGGTGCCTTCTGGGAAGCCTATAACCGTTGCACCGAACCGGCCGACCAGGCCTTGATCCTGAAGGAACTGGGTGGCCTGCCCAATTTCTGTCAGGTCTGCCAGCTGCCGATTATTTTCCCCTTGCCCAATGCGAACTCTGGGCGGTCGTGTATGCACGCCGGGAAACTTTTTACGTTCTGTTCCGAGGGCTGTCAGGAGATATTTTTCAACGAGCCCGTTCGTTATCAAGGTTTCCAGACTTTCCTTGATCGCTACGACGGCTATGAGTTGTCGGAAGTCACGCGTGACATGGGTTTTGTACGGGAAGACGGCGAGACACTCATCGCGCAGCCGGCACTTGATCCCAAGCGTATGTGGACTTTGGCGGACATCAAGCGCTGCGACTACGAGGTCAAGAAACCACCACCGCCGCCGCTCGTCGACGTCGCATGAAACACCTCATCACCCTTGAGCCGTTCGGCGTCGAGTTCGAATGCGGTGAAGATGAGACCATCCTCTCCGCGGCGCTGCGCAACGGTGTCGGCTTGCGCTACGGCTGCAAACACGGCGCCTGCGGCAGCTGTAAGGCGCAGATTTCAGCAGGCGAGGTGGATCTGGCCGAGGCCTCCGGTTTCGCCCTGATGCAGTACGAGCGTGATGCCGGCATCGCGCTGCTGTGTTCGGCCTATCCCCTCGAAGACGTCGTGGTATCACTCGAGAACTACGACGAGGCCGAGCTGCACGCAGCCCACCCCCTCGTGGAATTGAACTGCCGGATCACGGTGCGGCAAAAACTGTCGTCGGACATCTGGCAATTGGTGCTCGAAATCGATGGCGATACGCCGCTGCAATTCGATGCCGGCCAGTTTGTCGAGGTGAATGTGCCTGGCACGGACGAGTGGCGTGCCTACTCCATGGCCAATGCGCCTGGAGACGGCCGGAGCATCGAACTCATCATCAAGGAACTTCCTGATGGGCGGTTCTCGCGTGCGCTGGCGCACTCGCTTGCCGAAGGAGACGCTATCGCAGTGCGTGGTCCCTACGGCCAGTTCAAGGTACAAGAGGGCAGTGCTCCGATAGTGATGGTGGCCGGCGGTTCGGGCATGGCGCCGATACTTTCGATGCTGCGGTCGCTTAGCGCTGAGCGCAGCCCGCGCGAGATTGTTTTTTACTACGGTGTTCGTAGCACAAACGACCTTATCTGCAGCGCGGAGATTGTCGCCATTGCCGCGACGCTTCCGGCGTTCAGATATGTGCCCGCCGTTGCACAAACCGATGACAGCAGCAGTTGGCACGGCGAAGTCGGTCTGGTGACAGATGCCATCGAGCGGCTGAGCGGCAATCTTCGCAGTAGCGATGCGTATCTATGTGGACCACCGGCAATGATCGATGCAGCGGTCGAAGTGCTCAAACGCAAAGGCATGTTCGGCGCGCGCATCCGTTTCGATAAATTTGTCAGTACAGCATCATGAATCTGACCCAGACCCTCACCCGCGGTGTGCAGATGAAGGCCGCGCGCAAGGCCCTTCAGTGTGGCGAAAAGTCGCTGACATGGCGTGAGTTCGCCGAGCGCGTCGCACGCTTCGCCGGTGTCCTGCACGACCTTGGCGTGAAGGCCGACACTCCGGTCGCGATGCTCGCCGATGCCGGTTTGCCCTATTTCGAATATCACTACGCGGTGCCCTGGGCGGGCGGCGTGATGGTGCCGCTCAATACCCGGCTAGCCGACGCTGAGCTCGGCTATATCCTCAATGACGCCGAAGTGACGGTGCTGATTGCAGGAAGCGAGTATGCCGAACGCCTGCCCGCGTTGCTGAAGCTGGCCCCTGGGGTGCGCCAGGTAGTGATGATAGATGCGCTGCCGGGCAGTAATGCGCCCGACTACGAGACCTTGCTCGCCGCCCGCGCGGCAGTGCCGGATGCGCGGCGCGGTGGCACTGATCTGCACGCCATCATCTACACCGGTGGCACAACGGGGCGCCCGAAAGGCGTCATGACCACGCACGCGAATCTGGTGGCCAATACCCTCGCCGCCATTCCGACCATGGAATTCAACGAGGACATGGTTTACCTGCACTCCATGCCGGTGTTTCACACTGCCGGCAGTGCGCGCGTCTACGGCACGATGACCGCGCTCGGCACCGGCATCATCCTGCCGCGCTTCGACATGGATGCGTTATTCGACGCCGTCGAGCAACATCGCTGCACCCATCTGCTGCTGGTGCCGACCATGATCAACCGGATGCTGAACAGTCCGCGTTTCGCCACCACGGATTTCTCCAGCGTGACCAGCATTGCCTACGGGGCCGCGATCATGCCCGATGCGTTACTGCGGCGTGTACTCGAAATGCTGCCGAAGGTGCGCTTTACGCAGTCCTACGGCATGACAGAACTGTCGCCGGCGGCCGCCTATCTGTTGCCTAAGTACCATGTGCTCGAGGGACCGAACGCCGGTCGTATCAAATCCATCGGCCAGGCCATCCACACTGCCGAGATCCGCATTGCCGATGAGCAGGACATTGAGTTGCCGCGCGGCGAGGTCGGTGAAATCCAGGTGCGCGGACCGATGGTCATGCAGGCTTACTGGAAACAACCGGACGCCACGGCGCAGACCCTGCGAGGTGGCTGGATGCACACCGGGGATGCCGCCTATATGGACGACGAGGGTTTCATTTATCTCGTCGACCGTTTCAAAGACATGATCATCTCCGGTGGTGAGAACGTCTACTCGGGCGAAGTCGAGAATGCGCTGCACGAACACCACGGCGTGCGTGAATGCGCGGTGATCGGACTGCCGGACGAAGACTTCGGCGAGCGGGTTCACGCCATCGTGGTGCCCCACGAGGGCATCGAACTGACCGCTGCTGAGCTCATCGCCCACTGTCGCAACCTCATCGCGGCTTACAAGTGCCCGCGCAGCATTGAGATCCGGCACACTGCACTGCCGCTGTCCGGCACCAATAAGATACTCAAACGACAGTTGCGGGATGAGGCCTTGGCCGGAGCGGGCGCGGCGAGCCCGTGAGCACAGCCGCCGACGACCCATTGGCTCGCTGAACGGCTATTCTGAGTAAGCGGCGGTCGGTGCCGGGTGCACACGCTTGGGCGCGAATTTGCCCCCGGCGCCTGGATGACGATTCAATGCAGGTCGCGATTCGGGCTTGTCTTTCTTGTGGCGATTTTTGGAGGTAATGCACCATGCAACAGTCTTTCAAGTACACACCCAAGGATGCCAAGGACATCGTGATCAGGAAATTCGCGTTTGAGTTTCCGCAGGATCTCGACCCACTGTGGGTGCCGGACAATCCGGTGCGATCCCATCTGTTCAATGGTTTGTCGTTGACCATGCCTTACCTTGAGCCCTATCTGATCAAGTCTACGCAGACCGCCATGAAGTTCGTCGACCACGAAGAACTCTTGGCTGACATGCGCGGCTTCAACGGACAGGAAGCTCGCCATTACCAGTGTCATCGCCGTTTGAACGAGCTGCTGAAAGCCAACGGCTATCCGGAACTCAGTGCCGTTGAGCAGGGTCTCGCGAAGTCCTTTGAGCGTCTGTCGCAGAGGAGCCTCAGAACTCAACTGGCATACAACGCCGGATTCGAATGCATGACCAATGGTTTCACCCATTGGCTGATCACGAAACGCAGCGGATTGTTCAAGAATGCGTCTGCGCACGTCACATCATTCTGGCTGATGCATATGGTCGAGGAGACGGAACACAAGACCGTGGCCTTTGACGTCTACATGGCCTATTCGGGCAAGTATTGGCCGCGGGCCTTTGGAGTGTTGCACGGGACGCTGCATTTGTGGGCCTGGGGTATCGTTGGCATGCTCACGGCGCTCAAAAAAGACAATCTGCTCAAGCGACCAGCAACGTGGTTGAACATCGCCAAGGAATTAGGGGCGGCGCTCTACAACGTCGGTCCCTTCATGTTGAGAGCGCTTGTGCCGGGTTACAACCCGCGACAGGAGCACGATCCTGACTGGTACAAAGAGTGGGTGTCCGGCCATGGCGCGCTGGCGACCGACGCTCCGTTACCACTTGTCGATACTGCCAATCCCGATATGCCGGTGCCTTTCACTCAGGTCGCCTGAGCCGGATTTTTCACGAAATAAAAAAAGCGAGGAGTGATGTTATGGAACGGTTGCAACAGATAATGATTGGCCATGGACTGTTGGTGATCATGGTGGCGATGCTTGCCGGATTTATGCTGATGTTCAATCTTCTGGGCGGAATGGAAGTATGGCCCGGGACTATTCTGCAGGTGCCGATGTACGGCACTTCGGCGGGCTGGGTTCGTGCCCATACCGGCGGCGCGCTGAATGGCGTGTTGGTGATTATCGTTGGATTGGCCTTGCCCAAATTGAAGCTCGGTGAGTTTGCCCAGAAATTCACGGCTTATGGTTTGATCTATTGCGCCTGGACCTTCACGATTTTTTATTGGCTAGGCAACGCTTCAAGCAATCGCGGGCTTTCAATGGGGCCGAGCGCTTTGGGCCAACCGGATTTGATCGGCCTGATTGCGTTCCTGCCGGGCGTACCGAGTGTGTTCATTGTGGTTGCTGTTTTGTTTATCTGCGCGAAAAGCATTTTGTCGCGCTAACAACTGGATGGCCTGGGTGCCTGACTTGGAGAAAATTAGAAGCGCTCTCAATATTAAGCGAGCGCAATCAGTTCGCGCGTCGCCGTCGCGCAGAAATCGCAGCGTATAGAGAAATACGTGAGGATTTCGAGCCGCGCCGACGCGCAGAATGGCAAGCGCAGATAATTTGAGACACGCTTCTAGCGTGCTGTCCCAAAAAGAAGTTTTGGAAGTCTAGCGAGTTTTTGCAAGATTGAATCGGCCGTAGTGGTCCAGGCGAATGGCATGGAATGTGTGTTGTACTGCCCCACGAACTGTTGGATTCGGACGATAGTTTGAAGGCGCGCGTTCGATGAGGCTGGATGCCAAACCGCGGATGGAATCAGGGGGGCGGAGTCACTGAAACTTAATGTTCAGCGACTCTGACCCGCTGAATCGCACGCATGGTCGTCCCAGTGGTCAGGATGGACGTGTGTCAGGAGGACGGCGTCGACGCCCACCAGTTCTTCGACCGGCACCGGCAAATCGACCAATGGATTGCGGATGTGGCTATTGGGCGTGCCGTCAAAGCCGGGGAAATCCCCCTGGGGACCAAACCATGGGTCAGTGAGGAAAGGTTTGCCGGCGTAGTCGATGACAAGCGTGGCGTTTCTGATCTGACGAATGTTCATGTCGATGCCTATCTCGAACGGGAATCGCATCCTAGGTTCACTGTCCCTTGTGAAACGGAGCGGGGCCGGACAACTTCAGCGAACATCGGGCCAATCACTTTGGGCCGAAAGCGCCGGCGCTGATGTATGAGAATCTGAGCAGGGCTGCTTGAACAATGCGGATGGTTGATCTGCCTGTTATCCTCCCCACCAAATGACAGTCAGGTCGTCAGGCGGTCGCGAGACGCGAATCCCAAACGTTCATTTCAAGAGAGGATCCCATGAGCCGGACCAGCACAGAAATCGTCGAAGCGCTGATAGACGCCATCGCAAAAAGCGACGCTGAAAAACTATTGAATACCCTGGCCGATGACGTCACCTGGACTTTTTTCGGCAGTCATCGATTTGCTGGCACCTTCAGGGGTAAAGATGAA
>CAMCBY010000180.1 GCA_945873015.1 Klebsiella pneumoniae | reverse complement strand
ATGTTAAGGGGAATGCAGGCGCTCACCGGTGTAAAAAACGTTTGGGCGCTCCGGCAGCATGCGTTTTCGAAAGATTTCCAGACCTTCTATAAAAACAGTCTGCCGCCGGACAATTGCCCAGAATCACACGGGGTCGATCACGAATAACGGCTTGGCGTTGTGGGTCAGACTTCAGTCTGACACTGTCATCGCGGACGAATGTCAGACTGAAGTCTGACCCACAGAAGATCAAATGCCGAGGCTCAGTTTGAGACCTGCACCCAATTCATTCGCACATACAAAGCCGCACCAACCCGCCTATTTATTCTGTGGAAAGCCGAGATTTATTCCGCCCTGACTCGGGTCGGGCCAGCGACTGGTGACCACTTTGCCGCGGGTGAAAAAATGCACACCCTCGGTGCCGTGGGCATGACTGTCACCAAACAGCGAAGCCTTCCAGCCGCCGAAAGAATAGTAGGCGACCGGCACCGGTATCGGCACATTGATGCCGACCATGCCGACTTCCACTTCGTGTTGAAAGCGCCGCGCCGCGCCACCATCGCGGGTGAAGATGGCGGTGCCGTTGCCGTAGGCGTGTTCATTCACCAGGCGCAATGCTTCGGCGTAGCTGTCGACGCGCGTGACACATAGCACCGGCCCGAAGATTTCATCACGGTAGATACTCATGTCTGCGGTGACCTTGTCGAACAAGGTCGGCCCCAGCCAGAAACCGCTCGCCGCGCCATCGACGTCGATGCCTCGCCCATCGACTACCAGACGCGCACCTTCGCGCACTCCGGCCTCGATATAACCCGCCACCTTGTCGCGATGCGCACAGGTCACCAGCGGGCCCATGTCGACTTCGCGGGTGCCATCGCCAGTGCGCAGTCCCGCCATCTTGTCGGTGATGGCCGCGATCAGCGCGTCGGCGACCGGCTCGACCGCAATCAGGGCCGAGATAGCCATGCAGCGTTCGCCGGCCGAGCCATAGGCGGCGTTGATGGCGGCATCGGCGGCCAGATTGATATCGGCGTCGGGCAATACCACCATGTGATTCTTGGCGCCGCCCAGCGCCTGCACACGTTTGCCGTGGCGCGCGCCGGTCTCGTAGATGTTTTTCGCAATCGCAGTCGAGCCGACAAAAGACAGTGCTTTGACCCGCGGATGTTCGAGCAGACGATCCACCGCCGCTTTGTCGCCGTGCACGACGTTGAACACACCGTCGGGCAAACCGGCGTCACGCCACAGTTCGGCAATACGCAGGCTGACCGATGGGTCTTTCTCGCTTGGTTTGACGATGACGGTATTGCCGGCGGCTATCGCGATGGGGAAGAACCACATCGGGACCATCACCGGAAAATTAAACGGCGAGATGATGCCGCACACTCCGAGTGGCTGGCGGATGGAATAGACGTCAACGCCGGACGAGGCCGATTCGGAATAGCCGCCTTTCAGAAGATGGGGAATGCCACAGGCGAACTCCACCACCTCGAGACCGCGGGTGACCTCACCGAGAGCATCGGACAATACTTTGCCGTGTTCGCTGGTGATGATGGCGGCCAGTTCTTCGCGATGGCTATGCACCAGTTGCCGGAACGCGAACAGCACCTGACTGCGTTGCGCCAGCGATACATGGCGCCAGCTTTCAAACGCGCGTGCTGCTGCCTCGACCGCTTCATCAACCAGCGCCGCATCGGCGAAATCCACCACCGCGCTTTGCACGCCGGTGGCGGGGTTGAAGACTTCGCCGTTGCGCGCAGTCCGGCCTTGCCAGGGTCGGCCGTCTATCCAGTGGGTGATGTGTTTCATCGGCGTGGACTATCCCTTGGTGGTCTGTGAACGGGATAGTCTAACCACGCCGGCCGCCGATGCTGCATGTCGGCGCGCGCCGCGCCGCGACTTTGCTCAGGGTTTGATACGCGAGATCTTGGTGCCTTCGATGCTGACCCCTGCCATCAGGCCCTGCTGGCTGAAGATGAAGGCATAGGCATCGTCCTGCAGGGACGAACTCGAGAGGTTCTTGGCCGCACCTTCGTCGACCAGCACCACGGTCGGGCCGACACCAATTTCCCAGCCGTGGGTTTCGCGCACATAGGTCACCGCGCTGTCGGTCATGAGAAACACCACATAGGCGTAGGACTGTGCGCCGGCCTGCAAACCCCAGGAGCCGGTCACGGAGTTGAAGTAACCATCGGTCTTACCGCCTTTCAGCAAAACACCTTCGCCATAGGCGGCGCCGAACACCAGGCCGGCCTTGACCACATTCGGAAAAATCAAAATCGCCTTGGCTTTCTGCGCCATGCTGGCGGCCACCGCATTGATCTTGTACAGCGTCTGCAGCGCCTGTTGACTGTCTTTGTCCAGATCGGCCGGCGTGGCGGCTTGCACAGCGCTGGTCAAGATCAGCCCCAACAAGCATGCTGCGGTCAACAGTCGGGTAAAAGGGCGAGAGCGAATCATGGTCATGGCAACGAACTCCGGAAGATGAGAGGACGGGATGGGCGTTGCGTTTTATGACGCAGGCACGTGACGCGTAAAGTAGCGTCGCGCAGGGTGGCGTGACGGTGTGCTAACAGACATAGCCGCGCGGGCGGAAGTCCAACACCATGTTCAATAAGCCACAGCCATGGATTGGCTGCGACTTCGAGTGCGGGCGCTTAAGGTGCTGTCATACGCGCTCCTCACATCGCCAGCAGGCGCGGCACGGGCGGGCTCGACGCCGGTTGCCCAACTTGTGACTTGCAAAGACCAGCACGGGCCAAACGGCGTCGATGCCTTCAGGGCGCCTTAAAACCGAAACGTGCGAGTACGGCCTGGCCGGCGGGTGAAGCGACGAAGGCGGCAAACTGCGCGGCGGATTCCGCGTTGCGGCTGGCGGTGGTCAGCGCAAGCGAATAGACGATGGGCTGTTCGGTCGCGAGCGCAAAGGCGAGTTTGACTTTGTCAGCGTGCATACGGGCGTCGGTCGCATACACCAGACCCGCCTCGACCTCACCGCGTGCGACGTAATCGAGGGCCTGACGGACCGACTGCGCATAGATAGCCCGGCCTTCGGCCAGCGGCCACAGGCCGGCTTTCTCGAGCGCCTGTTGCGCATACCTCCCGGCCGGCACGCGGGCCGGATCGGCCAGCGCCAGACGTTTCACCTCCGGCAGCCCCAGTTCGGGCAGCGACTCAAGCGCGAGTGTGCTGTCAGTGGGCGTAACGACCACCAGCGTGTTGGCGGCGAAATCGCGGCGTGAGGTCGGCACAATCAAGTGTCTGGCCGCCGCCTGGTCCATGGTCTGTCGGTCGGCGGTGGCGAGGACGTCAATTGACGCACCGGTGCCGAGTTGCTGCAGCAGCGCGTCTGACGGCGCGAAATTGAGCAATACCTCAAGGCCGGGATGAGCGGCTTCGAAGGCCGCGCCGATTTCGCGAAAGGCATTGCTGAGACTCGCGGCGGCCGACACGGTGAGTTCGGCGGCGTTCAGTGAGGCAGTTCCGAGGCTGATCAGCAAGGCCAGCAGCCATCGATAGAGGCAGTGCCGAGGCACTATCGTTTGAAGAATAAAACCCATGACTTGGCCCGGCAGATATCAATCCGCATCGAAACATAGCGAACTACATAGCGACCCGGAAGCGCAGGCTCGCTTGCGACGCGAGACGAGCCGGCGTTGGCAGCAGATTAGAGCAGTTGAAACGCGCAGATAGCCAACAGCGTCGGTGGCGTGGCGGAGACCAGCAGCGCGATGGGGCTGATGGTCTCGTCGGTGAAATGGGTCTTCAGAATCGCAACACCGGCCGGATTGGGCGCATTGGCGATGATGGTCAAGCCACCGCCGGTCACCGCGCCCGCCACCACCGCATACTGATAGTCGGCGGACACGCCTTCGACCAGCGAGGCGAGATAGGTCAGTGCCGCGTTATCGGTGATGGCGGTCAAGGCGGTTGCGAGGTAATACAGCAGTTTTGGCTCGACGCCAGTCAGTGCGTTCTGCAGCCACCAGCTCTGCAGGCCGCCCAGCACCACCAGACCGCCGAGGAAGAACGCTACCAGCAGGCCTTCGCGCAGAATCAGGCGATCCTGAAACTGTTTATAGGCCTCGCTGTAGCCTAAGAAGAACAAAAACAGCCCCATGAAGATGGCCGAGTGGTGGGCAAACACCACCACCCCGGCCAGGAACAGCATGTGGATGGCGGCGACGCTCTTGGGCGTGTCGATTTGTGAACAGGCGCCGTCAAAGCAGCCTTTGCCGACGAGCTCACGGCGGTGAACGCCGGTCACGACCAGCGCCGTGATAAATACCGACAGTGCCGCTTTCCAGCCGAACTGCTGAAACACGAAGGCCGAATCCCAGCCCCATTTACTCGCCACCATCAGCACCGGCGGCGCGGCGAAACTGGTCAGCGTGCCGCCGATGGAAACATTGACGAACAGCGCGCCCAGCGTTGCGTATTTGAGATTGGTCGACAGTTCGCGGCGGAAATAGCAGTCTTTCAGCATCAGCGCCGCGAGCGTCATGGCGGCCGGCTCGGTGATCAGCGAGCCGAGCAGGGGCACCGCCGACAGACACAGGAAATACACGGTCAATTCGCGGCGCAGCGGAATAAAGGATGCGAGCAGGTGCACGGCGCCGATCACACTGTTCAATATCGGTTTACTGGCGGCAATCACCATAATCACGAATACGAACATCGGTTCGGTGAAATTGCGCGCTTCGATGTATTTGACGGTCTCATCGCGTCCGGTCAAGAGCAGCAGTGCCAATACCATCACCAGCGCCCAGAAACCGAACACCACTTCGACTTCGCCGAGCAGATGCCAGAAGCCGGCGTGATTGGGCTGCAAGGTGGCAAGGTGAGCGAAAAACTTGGTGGAGAAGGTATGGATGACCGCGATGCCGAAAATCACGGCGGCGATGATTTCGGGAGTGAGGGAGCTGGGCAATGTCATGACGGTTAACGAACTCTTTTTCTAATGCTGTGCAGGGCCTGCCGGGGATGGGCCATGACCAGACATGGCGCCGGGCTGTACACCTGTACAAAAGACGTAGCGTTAAGCTACGCCGAAATGGACTGCGCGCTGCGCGCCCAAAGCTGGGACCCGCGCTGCGCATCGACGTTCATCGGAGGCAGCAGCCAATGGCTGCCAATCCGCCCCTTATGTTTCTCAATACCACGGTCGGCTATGGCAATGCCAGCCTCGAGGTGCAGTTCTTGATTCACGACAAGCGCGAGGGCCGTTCGATGTTGCAGTGCGTTCGCGCAATGCAGCGGAGGCGCAGGCATGTCCGGCCACCGGGCCTTCTGTTAGTGTGGCGACAGGTGATGCTCCCCGTAGGCGCGAACGAATTCGCACCTTCAACGGCGCGACCAGACGCCCTGCAATGGCCTTTAATGTGCGAATGAATTCGCACCTACGAATGCGGGGCGAACTGTTCATGTTCGTCAACGGACCGCACTCCCGTTTTGAAACTCGAAGCCTTCACACAGGAGACCTGCTATGAGTTCACCGTCCCGCACCACCCATCATGGCGCCTGCCCCCATGACTGTCCCGATACCTGCGCGATGGTGTTCGAAGTGGAGGACGGGCGATTGCTCGGTGTACGCGGCAACAGCGAGCATCCCATGACCCGCGGCGGTCTGTGCGTGAAACTCAAAGACTACGAAAAGCGTCACTATCATCCCGACCGCCTGCTTTATCCCATGAAACGCACGGGGGCGAAGGGCAGTGGTGAATTCACGCGCATCTCGTGGCAGGAGGCGCTCAGCGAAATCACTTCACGCTGGCAGGCTCTCATCGCCGCCCACGGCCCTGAGGTGATCGTGCCCTACAGCTATCTCGGCCATCAGGGCCTGGTGCATGGTTTGAACAGCGGCGATGCGTTTTTTAATCGTATGGGCGCGACCGTCACCGAGCGCACCTTCTGCGGTGAAGGCTCGGCGACCGCCTGGCTCATGACCTATGGCCCGAGTGGCGGGCTCGATCCCGAATCGTTCCGCCATTCCGACTACATCATCATCTGGGCCTGCAACAGCGTCAGCACCAACCTGCATCACTGGCATATCGTCAAAGAAGCGCACAAGGCCGGCGCCAAAGTGGTGGTGATCGATGCCTACAAGTCGCGCACCGCCAAAGAAGCCGACTGGCATCTGGCACCGCGCCCCGGCACCGATGGTGCACTGGCGATGGCCTTGATCCACGTGCTGATAGAAGAAGATCTCATCGACCACGACTACGTCGCGCGGTACACCGAAGGTTTTGACGAACTCGCGGCGCGGGCGCGCACGCGCACGCCGGAGTGGGCGGCGGACATCACCGGCATTGCCGCTGCCGACATCCGTCAACTGGCGCGCGAGTATGCAGCGGCGCGTGCCGCCGCGATCCGCATCGGCGTGGCGCTGGAGCGTCATCAGGGCGGCGGCCAGACCATCCGCGCGGTGTGCTGTCTGCCGGCGCTCAGCGGTGCGTGGCGCGAAGTCGGTGGTGGCATACTCGCGATGCCGGTGTGGGAGCATCCTTACCGTTTCGACGAAATGTGTCGTGCCGATTGGATCCCCCCCGGCACGCGTGTGATCAGTAATCTGAAAATCGGGCGTTATCTGACCAACGAGATTAAGCTCAGCCCGCCGATTCTCGCGATGATGTGCTGGAACACCAACCCCGTCACGCAGGCCCCGGAGAGCGACAAAATCGTGGCCGGGCTCCTGCGCGAAGACTTGTTCCTGGTGGTGGCCGATCATTTCCTGTCCGACACCGCGCGTTATGCCGACATCGTATTGCCGGCGGCGATGGGTGCCGAGATGGAAGACATCATTCTGTCCTGGGGCCACAACTATCTCACCTATAACGAGAAGTGCGTGGAGCCGCCGGGCGAGTGTTTGTCCAACGCCGAGATCTTTCGCCAGCTCGCCAAACACATGGGCTACGACGACGAGCGCCTGGCGTGGTCGGACAGCGAATGTCTCGAGCATTTTATCGCGTGGGACGCACCGGCCTGTGACGGCATCGATCTGGCGCGTCTGCGTCGCGAAGGTTATGCGCGGCTCGCACTCGGTGCCGCCGACCAGCGTGCGCCCCATCGTGAAGGCAAGTTCCCGACCCCATCGGGCAAGTGCGAGTTCAAATCGAGCATTGCCGTCCATGGCAATTTTGTCGCACCGCCGTTTCGTCAGATGTATGAAGCCATGCAGGGCGGTGAGCCGGTGGATGCAGTGCCGGACTATGTCGCGCCGCGTGAATCGGCCCAGACCAATCCTGCGCTGGCGGCGCGTTATCCGCTCAATATCGTGTCGCCCAAGAGTCATGGCTTTCTCAATTCCTGTTACGCCAACATCGACAACAAGATCAAAGGCCAGGGCGAGCAGTTCGTATTGATCAACGCCGCCGATGCCGCGCCGCGCGGCATCACCCACGGCGACACCGTGCGGGTGTTCAACGACAGGGGTGGCTTCGAAGGCCGCGCCGAAGTGTGTGACGACGTCAATGCGGGGGTGGTGGTAGCGACCCTCGGCTACTGGCGGCAGCTCAATCGCGGCACCGTCAACATTGTCAGTTCCGCCGAGTTTGCCAATCTCGGCCATGCGCCGAGCTTTTCCGACAATCTGGTCGAGGTGGCGAAGGCTTGATAAGCAAGGCGACGCCTACAGCCGCTACTGATTAAATAACGAGGGGGAGACAGACCATGATCACCATGATCGTATTCGTGCGGCGCAAGGCGGGTTTGAGCCCGGAGGAATTCAGTAAATACTGGTTCGAACACCACGGCCCGCTGGTGAAAAGCATTCCGGAATTCATGCGCCATGTGCGCAAATACATTCAATATCATCCAGCACCCGGCCAGGCCGCGCGCGGATCGCTGTTCGGGGACATCCCTGATTTCGATGGGGTGGGTGAGATCTGGTACGACAGCCGCGAAGCCATGAATGCCTCGTTCCAGGAGCCGCGTTATCTTGAAATCATCAAACCCGACGAACTGCGTTTCATCGACATCGAGGGCTGCCTGTCCTTCATCGGCGACGAGCGGGTG
>CAMCBY010000179.1 GCA_945873015.1 Klebsiella pneumoniae | reverse complement strand
GGAGAACAGCCCGTTGAAGCGCATTTCCGACACCGCGTCGGCCAGCCGCCGGGTGCGACGGAACAGGTCGGGGCGTTCGCGGAACATACGCTTGATGGTATCGGCGTCGCTGGTCACCACGATCGCGCGCGGGCCCATACGAAAACGATAAAGATTGCCGTACTGGTCAGCCCAACGCTCGAGGCATTGGTGAAACGCCTCCAGATCGATTTCGTGCAGGCTGCCAATCAAGGGCAACCCGCGCGGCCCCGGCATGGCCGAAACTGCGCGAAGTTTTGTTTGAACCGCCGCCATCACTCACACCCTCCCCAGGTCGCGCGCAGTAGAACAAGGTGGACGCCCCGCGTGCCGCATTCATCCTACGTCAATTCCTGTCCGTGCGGGTGGTCGCCGCGGGCTCACGCTCGGCGGTTGGGGTGCGCCTAGGGTAAGCCGCCGAAGCGCAGATGAAAGTCCGGTGCGGGCGGCGGCAAGGGGCCGCTCGTGTTCTCAAGGGCGGTCTGGCAATAGACACTGGCCGCGCCGTGCACGCGACGATAAAGCGTCGCGGTCAGTGCGCGTGCGGCGTGACCGGGCCACGGGTCGGGCAACAGGTCGGGCGGCAGTTCGGTGCTTTTCAACAGCACGCGGCGGTACTCGTGGATGAGCAAGGTGCGCAATACGAAGGCATCGCGCGACGCGATGTCGGGCTGCGCGGCGAGCAGTGCCTCGAACTGCGCAAAGCGACCGATAAATTGTTCGAAAAGCGCCGCCAACTCGGCTAGCCGCCAACTGCTGCCCACCAGTTCGGCCAGTGGCGCGTCGAGCGGTGTGCTGGCGCGCCACACCACCACCTGCCCTTCGCAGCCGAGTTCACGCAAGACGTCGTGCACATTGGTCAGCGAGATCTGTGGATGCGCGAGCATGCCGCCGCCGAGCGCACCAAACCCCAACCAGCCGAGACGGCGGCGCAGTTCATCGCGCAGCCCTCCCTCCAGACCGAGGCTGGTGATCAGTGTCCAATAGCCATCCCAGGCGGCGGCGGTCGGCGCATAAATGCGCTCGGCGGCACGCGCATACTGCCGCGCGCCGGATTCAGTGAAGCTGTAATAACTGCGACGGCCGCTTAAGGACGGCAGCAGCCAACCCTCGCGCCCGAGACGGAATATTGCGGTGCGGGTCTGGCGTGCATTGAGACCGAAGTCCTGCATCACGTTCACCAGTCCGCCTAACCATACGCTGTTGCCCTGGTGGGCAACGCTGTCGCCAAAAATTGTCACGGCCAGGGAGCCGGCGCGCGGGGTGAGCGCAGCGAGCAGCGCGCGCAGAGCTGCAGGCAGCGTTACGGATGCGTTCACACACTAAACCGCCTGATCGAAGTCCAGCATCACCTCGTCGGACAGCGGATGGGCCTGACAACTCAACACATAACCGGCGGCAATCTCGCTGTCCTCGAGCGCATGGCGCACATCCATCTCGACCTCACCCTTGATGACACGCGCCTTGCAGGTGCCGCAGGCGCCGCCCTTGCACGCAAACGGCAGATCGACGCCGGCATCGAGCGCTGCGTCGAGAATATTTTCGCCATCGGGCGACAGCTCGAGATGGGTCTCGCGACCATCGGCCTTGACCGTCACGCGACTGACCTTGCCGGCAAAACGTCGTGCGCGCTCGTGATGCCGTTCGATCACCGCTTGCGCGTCGGCCGCTGACGCGCCGAACAACTCGTAATGAATACGCGTTTCATCGACACCGGCATCGCGCAGACCACGCGACACTTCCGAAATCATGCCTTCCGGACCACACAGGAAAAATTCATCGACCGCCTTCAGATCGAGCAGATTGCGGCATAGCGCCGCGCCCTTACGGTTGTCGATGCGGCCATTGAGAATATCCACATCACGATGCTCGCGGCTCAGCACGTGAATCAACTGGAAGCGCGCCATGTAGCGGTTCTTGAGCCGTTCCAGTTCGTCGCGAAACATGATGCTGGCGACGCGTTGATTGCCGTACAGCAAAGTGACATGACTGTTGGACTCGCGTGACAGTATCGACTTGACGATGGACAGCACCGGCGTGATGCCGCTGCCAGCCGCGATGCACAGATAGTTTTTGTCGTTGTCAGCACTGAGTTCGGAATTGAAGCGGCCTTCCGGCGGCATCACTTCCAGCGCATCGCCCACTTGCAGAACATCGTTGGCATAACTCGAGAAACGCCCGCCCTCGACATGTTTGATGGCGACGCGCAGCGCCTGTTCGTCAACACCACTGCAGATGGAATACGAACGCCGTACATCCTCGCCATTGATGGTTTGACGCAGGGTCAGATACTGACCCTGGACGAAGGCAAACGTGGTGCGCAGCGCATCGGGCACTTCGAAGCGCACACACACCGCGTCATCGGTTTCGCGCTGGACTTCGGTAACGGTCAGACGATGGAATCCGGCAGCAGCCATGACATCCTCACAGGCATTTGAAGTAATCGAAGGGCTCGAGACAACTGAGGCAGCGATACAGCGCCTTGCAGGCAGTCGAGCCGAACTCGCTCACGCGTTCGGTATGACGCGATGCGCAGCGCGGACACATCACATGTTCGCCGAGCAAGGCGCGCTTATCGGTGGTCACCGAAGTGGGTGGCGCGATACCCACCGAGCGCAGCTTGGCATGCGCCGCGAGCGACATGTCGTCAGTACTCCAGGCCGGTGCCAACTGCGTCTCGACGCGCACCTCGCGATGACCGGCCGCTGTCAGCACCTGACGTATGTCGTCCTCGATGGCATGCATGGCCGGGCAACCGCTGTAGGTCGGCGTGATTACCACCACCGCCTGGCCAGCCTCGATGCGCACATCGCGCAATACGCCGAGGTCGGCAATGGTCAGAATCGGAATTTCAGGATCGTGAACCTCGTCCAACAGCGCGCGCAGCGCCGCCACGGCGGCGTTGTACGTTTGCGACTGCGCGGTCGCCATTACCACTTGAGCCCGGGATAGGCGCGCTGCACGAACTGCAGTTCAGCGAGCAGATGCCCCATGTGTTCGGTGTGCAGGCCCGCGCGCCCGCCACTGGCAGACCAGTCGTCGCGCGGCACACTCAAGGTCGCGGCCGCCAGTTGCGCCGTGACGGTCGTGCGCCACTCGTCAGCGAGTGCGGCCGGCGCAATCCCAATGCCGCTGTCTGCCATCTCGTCGTCAATGGCATCACCATTGAACATCTCACCGGTATAGGCCCACAGATCATCCAGTGCCGCCTGACAGCGGCGCTGGCTCTCAACTGTGCCATCCCCGAGCCGCAGCACCCAATCGCCGCTGCGCCGCACATGATAGGCGCACTCCTTGACCGCCTTGGCCGCGATCGCCGCCAGCGTCGCGTCACTTGATGAGCACAGGGCGCGGTACAACATGAGGTGATAGACATCGACCAGATATTGGCGCACCAGGGTGCAGGCGTAATCGCCGTTCGGCAGTTCGCAGATCAGGAAATTGCCGAAATCGCGCTCGTCGCGCCCATAGGCCAGCGCGTCTTCGTCACGGCCGCGCCCTTCGAGCGCCGCGGCATGGCCATAAAGCATACGCGCGCGCCCGATCAGATCGAGCGCGGTATTGGCCATCGCGATGTCTTCTTCAAGGAACGGACTGTGGCCGCACCACTCCGACAGACGCTGGCCGAGGATCAGTGCGTTGTCACCGAGCCTTTGCACGTATTCAAAATGCGCGGTACTCACAGCTTCAACTCTTCCGGTACGTCATAGAAGGTCGGATGGCGATAGACCTTGTCGGCGGCCGGATCGAAGAATGCCGAATCGTCCTCGAACTGGCTGGCGTGAATATCGCTTGAGCGCACCACCCAGATGCTCACACCTTCCTGACGGCGCGTGTAGGTATCGCGCGCTGACTGCATGGCTTGGGCCGCATCGGCGGCGTGCAGACTGCCGATGTGTTTGTGATCGAGCCCGCGCCGGCTGCGGATGAATACTTCCCACAAGGGGAGATGTTTACTGCTCATTGTCTGCTCACCCTCGAATCAGGCCGCGGCGTCAGTGGCGCGGGCGCGTTGTTTGTCAGCGTGGGCGAGCATCGCCTCGCGCACCCACTCACCGTCCTCATGGGCCTTGCGACGCGCCGCCAGTCGCGCGCGATTGCACGGCCCGTGGCCGGACAGCACGCGATTGAATTCATCCCAGTCAATCGGACCGAAATCGTAATGGCCGCGCGTTTCGTTCCATTTTAATTCAGCGTCGGGGATGGTGAGGCCGATATGCGCGGCCTGCACTGCGGTCTGATCAACGAACTTCTGTCGCAGCTCGTCATTGGACTGGCGCTTGATCTTCCATTGCATGGATTGCTGGCTATGGGCCGACTCAGCGTCGTGCGGACCGAACATCATGAGGCTTGGCCACCACCAGCGATTGAGCGCGTCCTGCGCCATCGCTTTCTGTTCGGCGGCGCCGGCGGCGAGGGTCTGCATGATCTCGAAACCCTGGCGTTGATGAAAACTTTCTTCCTTGCAAATGCGCACCATCGCGCGTGCATAGGGGCCGTAGGAGGTTCTGCACAGGGAGATCTGATTGACTATCGCCGCGCCATCGACCAGCCAGCCGATCGCACCGACATCAGCCCAGCTCAAGGTCGGGTAGTTGAAGATGCTGGCGTATTTGGCTTTGCCCGACAGCAGATCATCGAGCATTTCTTCGCGCGCGACGCCCAAGGTTTCCGCCGCGCTGTACAGATACAAACCGTGGCCGGCCTCGTCCTGCACTTTGGCGAGCAGGATGGCTTTACGGCGCAAGCTTGGTGCACGGCCGATCCAGTTGCCCTCCGGCAATTGGCCGACTACTTCCGAGTGGGCGTGCTGGGAGATCTGGCGGACCAGATTCAAACGATATTTGTCCGGCATCCAGTCGCGTGGCTCAATCTTCTCTTCGGCGGCAATGGTCTGCTCGAAACGGGACAGTGCGTCTGGCGTGGAGGTATCGGCCATGAAACTAGCGCCTCGCTGGAATGACAGGGTGGGATGCCCGCAGCGGAGCACCTTGAGGGCTAACGTATTACAACATCGGAGGCCTTGTCCATATTTTTGTATTATTAAATTCGGCCTTACCCTCTCGGCGATGGGTGTCGGGCTGATCTAGAATCCCGGGCAGACACTGGCTTGCGTTTGGGGAACCGCAATGAAGGAAATGCGCCTGTTCTACACTCCGGTGTGGCAGACCAATATCGCCGAGAACGAAGCTGACTGGCCGACGCTGCGCGCCGCCATGCTGGCCTGCATTGCCAACCTCGTCAGCGAAAAAAAGGGCGTCCAGCGCACCAACTTCGGCGGCTGGCAAAGCGACGACGACCTGTATAAGTACCGCGAATTCGGTTGGCTGACCCAGCGCATCATGGCGCTCGCCAACGACGTCGCGCCGCACTTCTCAAGCAAGGCCAACTTTGATGACGGCATCCTGTGGGCCAACGTCAATCGTCGCGGCGACTTCAATGCCATGCATACCCACCCCGACGCGATCCTGTCGGGCTGCATCTATCTCAAGGTCGACAGCCCCGAGCAGGGCGCTATCCAGTTTCTCGACGCACGCGAGGGCAGCCCGACCGCGCACTGGCGCTGTTATACGCGGCTCAACGAGCCCACGCCGCTCACCGAGCAGGCGGTCACGGTCAGCCCGCGCGAGGGCGATATCCTGTTCTTCCCGGGCTGGCTCAAACACTGGGTCACACCCAACCTCACCGATGAGGAACGGGTCTCGGTGGCGTTTAATATCCGCATGAACTGACGGCAGGCCGACGCCGGCCCTCGCCACGGCAGGCCTGATAGGCTAAGCTGGCGGCCGCAGCGGCGCAGCGGCGCAGCGGCGCAGCGGCGCAGTGTCGCTGGTGTCCAGCCCTTCCGTTCCTACGCATCGACTCGACACAAATGCTCGCCGGCAGCACGTGCCGGCTCTAGTAGCAAGGCTAAATCATTGACGACTTTTTCCTCACTCGGCCTCGCCGAGACTCTGTTGCGCGCCGTTGAGGCGCAAGGTTATACCACCCCGACCCCGATCCAGTTGCAGGCTATTCCGGCGGTCCTTTCCGGCCGTGACATCATGGCCGCCGCCCAGACCGGTACCGGCAAGACCGCGGCGTTTTCGCTGCCCTTGTTGCAACGTCTGGCCGCTGATACGGCATCCCAGCGCCGCACGCCACGCGCTTTGATTCTGACCCCGACCCGCGAACTCGCCGCCCAGATCCAGGATTGCCTGGTGCAGTACGGCGCCAACTTGAAAATCAAGAGCGCGGTGATATTCGGTGGCGTCGGCATCAATCCACAGATCGACATGCTGCGCCGTGGCGTCGATATCGTGGTGGCCACGCCCGGTCGCCTGCTCGACCTCTATGGCCAGGGCGAAGTGAATTTTTCCAAGCTCGAAGTGCTGATCCTCGATGAAGCGGATCGGATGCTCGACATGGGTTTCATTCACGACATCAAGAAGATTTTGAAGGTGCTGCCGCCCAAGCGTCAGAACCTGCTGTTCTCGGCGACCTTCTGCGATGAGATACGCCAGCTCGGCAAAGGTCTGCTCGACCGTCCGCTGGAAATCACCGTGACGCCGGAACGGGTCGCGGCGGATACCGTGACGCAGGAGATTTATCACGTCGAGAAGGATCAGAAGCCGGCGCTGCTGTCGCATCTGATCAAGCAGCACGACTGGCATCAGGTGCTGGTCTTCACGCGCACCAAACACGGCGCCGACAGACTCGCGCGCAAACTCATGCGGGATGGCATCGAGTCCGCAGCTATCCACGGCAACAAGAGTCAGAACGCCCGCACCCGCGCGCTGGATGACTTCAAGGGCGGCAAAGTGCAGGTGCTGGTTGCGACTGATATCGCAGCGCGTGGTATCGACATCGACCAGCTCCCACAGGTGGTGAACTTCGAATTGCCGCATGTCTCGGAAGACTATGTGCACCGTATTGGTCGTACCGGCCGCGCCGGCTCGACCGGACACGCGGTATCGCTGGTCGAGCGCGAGGAGATGGGCGATCTGCGTGGCATCGAGCGTCTGCTCAAGCGCCGCCTGCCGGTTGCCACCCCGAACGGCTTTGTACCGCAGTCTGCAAACGACTTGCGCGAAGACAATGCGGCGGAAGCCGAACAGCGTCGGGCCAAGGCCAATCCGCCGTCCGCCGCGCGCAAGCCCGGTGCCAACAAACCCGCGGGCCAGAACAATCGTCGTCGCAAGAGCGGCGGCGGTAATGGCGGTGGAAACAACAGTGGCAATCACGGCAACGGTAACCGCAATGGCAACGCCAACGGCAACACCGCGCCGCGTCATGCCAACGGTAATCAGGCACGACGCCAGTCTGCCTGAGTTGTATTGAATGCCGCGCTTGAACAAGCGCGGCAGGGCGACCTTGGTGAACGTGCGGAAGTCATTACAATGACGGCCTCAACGTTCCACCAAGGAAACCCGGCATGTCCCTCGCCAAACCCGCCTTAAGTCTCGCCGCCGTTCCCGGTCGGCGCCAACGCACACTCGAACTCGCGACCGAAATCGAACAGCGCGGTTTTGCCGGCATCTATTGCCCGAGCCTCGGTGACGGGCTGGCTTTGAGTCAGGGCATTGCGCAGGTCACTACGCAGATCCCTTTCGGCACCAGCGTGCAGCCGATCTACTATCGCCAGCCCGAGGACTACGCGCAGACCATCGCCTTCATCAACGAACTCGCGCCCGGCCGTTTTACTTTCGGCATTGGTGTCGCCCACGCGCCGTCACTGGCCAATCGCGGCCTGACCGGCGGCAAACCACTCGGCGACATGGAAGATTTTGTCACGCGTCTGCGCGCCGCGCCGCGTGCCGGTGAGTTGCCGCCCGTGGTGCTGGCGACTTTGCGTCGACGCATGATCGCGCTCGCCGCGCGCATCGGTAACGGCATGGTGTTCGCCAATGCCGCACGCAGTCACATGGCCTTCTCGCTCGCGGCGCTGCCCGCCGGCACTGCACAGGATGCCGACTTCTATATCGGCAACATGATTCCGACTTGCGTCAACGAC
>CAMCBY010000178.1 GCA_945873015.1 Klebsiella pneumoniae | reverse complement strand
CAAGAAGAAAATCCAGGCGTTGTGTGCCGTCATGCGTAAATACCTGACCGGATTGTGGGCGTGCCTTCAACTCGGCACGCCCTTCGACTCAACCAAGCTTTTTAGTGATTGCCATCAAGCCAACGCTTGCAACTGAACAGAGTATCTACAGAATAATTACAGCGCGGCCAGGATCTGCTGAGCGCGGGTAAACATCGGCATCACGCCCAAACCGATTTTTTCCCAGGCCGGGTCATGGCGTTGACCACGTCGGTGCAACTTCACGTTCAGGCAGGCAATACAGGCCAACCGATAACCGGCCAGCGCCTGATACCACGGAATCTCCTCGTAGCGACGTCCGATGTTCTGTTCATAGAGCGCGCGCAGACGCTCGGGTGCCAGCGGGAATATCGGGTGATAAACCGGCGTCCAGTTGGCCTGGTCGGCAATCATCATGAGCCAGCCGATATCGAGCAGTTTGGCGCCGATGCCGGAAATCTCCCAATCGATGATGCCGGTCAGTTTGCCCTCGTGATAGAGCAGGTTGCCGGGTTGGTAGTCGCCGTGAAAAAGACCGACCGGCTCGCCGTCGGGCAGATTGGCCAACAGCGCTTTTTCGGTCGCTTCGGCGGCCTTCACCCATTCCGGCTCCGGCGCCTGGGCGTAGATACGTTCCCAGCGCGTGATCTGATCGGGCAGCGATTCCGGCTGTTCCCAGTCCGGCAGATGCGTACGCCAGTCGAATTTGTGCATGGTGGCGAGCGCCTCGGCGCACTGCTCCCATAACGGCTCTGCGGCGGCCGCGCTGCGCTCAAACACGGCCGGCGGATCCCATACGAAAAATACTCGGCCCGGCAACCGCTCCATGACGATGAATGGCACTTCGAACCATGGATTTTCATCAAACGCCCACGGCACCTGCGGCACCGGCACACCGGCCTTGTAGAGCGCGCGCATGAGCGGCGCCTGACGGTAGACATCGGTATTGCCATGCCGACGGACACCCTTGGGCGGCAGCTTGACCACATAGCCGGTGGGTGTGCCTTGCCCGTCGATGACTTCGAACAGGAAAGTCAGGCCGGCATGGCCGTCCGATTCCTGCACATTGGCGACCCGCGCCGTGCTGCCGATTTCCGCTGTGACAAAGGCACTCAAGCCCGCGCGTAGTTCTTCGATATCCACCACTGATTCCCATGCTTAAGGTTGATGCGCGCGGGAATCATAACGTAGTGCGCCGCGCTGCCGGGCGACCCGCGTTCAGACCCAGGGATGTCATCGCTCGAACCAGAGCTCGCGGCGCCGCGAGGGGCGTGCAACTCAGGTTGCGGGCGGCGGTGCCGGATACCACTGTTCCGGCGCCGGCATCGGCTTGTCGGTCGGGATGATGAACAGCTCAACGGTGGAGGTGGTGGCCTCTTCGGTGTCGAAGTAGGCGTAAGGCACCGTACCCTGCCAGGTGCCGGACTGAATCATCTTGAAGCCGCGATTTTCGAATTCCGCGCAGCGTTCAGCCCAGCTCATGTCGCCGCAATGGAAAGCGGTATGGTGAATGCCTTCGCCGTGGCGTTCGAGAAACTCGGTATAAATGCTCGGCCCCAGGGTCGGCTGGATGATTTCCCACATCATCGAGCCATTAAACGCGAGGCACAGCTTCATGGCATATTCGGCCGGCTTGCCGCGGAAAGTCATATCGCTGACGGTGGTTTTGTCGAAGGTGTAGACCGCCCACGGCCCGATGCCGAGCTTCAACATGCCGTCCATGGTGCGGTAGATGTCACGCGTCACCACGCAGATCTGCATGGTGTCGGACAGAAAGCTGTTGCTGAGTGTAGTGGCGCTGGTGGTGGTCGGAGGCGCAGGCATGGATTGTTTCCCCTATCGACTGTTGTGTATGGTCTGTAATCGGCGACAATACGGCGGCGTATAGATTTTGCCGCCGTCGGCCCGGATTCGCAGCCCTGAGGATACCTAATTGAATCTCCTGCATAACAGCTTTAAGGACATGATGAACGATGTGGTCGACTACGGCAGTTGCTGCGAATGCGGCAGCTGCGTGGTGGTGTGCCCGCATAACGTTATCGAGTACGTTGACGGCAAACCCAAGCAGACCGCCAAGGAATCGGCAGCATTCGATTTCTGCGGCGTCAGCGAAGGCGCTGGCTGCGATGTGTGCGCGACGGTGTGCCCGCGCCTGTGGCCGCGCGAGTCGCATTTGAAAGACGCGGTGTTTGGCGCCGAACGCGGCTTCGAAGACATTTTCGGTGTGTTCAAACACATCTTCGTGGCGCGCACCAAACGTGCCGATATCGCCGAGGCCGGTCAGGACGGCGGCATCGTCACGGCGCTGCTGGCATGGGCGCGCGAGGCCGGTCGCATCGATGGTGCGGTGGTGTCGGCGGTGGGTTCCGAAGACAAACCCTGCTTTCCGACCCCCAAGGTCGTCACCACCTACGACGAAATCAAGGCCAGTGCCGGTAGCTGGTACACCTACTGCGCGAACAATCTGGCGCTGAACGAAGTCGAAGAGCGTGATCTGAAACAGGTCGCCTTTGTCGGTGTGCCATGCCAGATCACGCCGCTGCGCAAAATGGAACACATGGATCCGAGTTTCCTCATCGGTGACAAGAAGAAGCCGAAGATCATCGGGCGGCAGCGCGATTTCCTGCGTGGCTACAGCGACCGTGTTGCGTTCAGCGTCGGTCTGTTCTGCACCGAGGTATTCATGCCGGAACTCATGACCGAACGCATCGAGAAACAGATGGGCATTCCCCTGACCGAGGTCAAACAGTTCAACGTCAAGGGCGAAGTGCTGATTTATCAGAAGAACGGCGATATCGGCCGTATCCCGCTCGAAGAGGCGATGCACGAATATCAGCGCCCGGAATGCCGGCACTGCGGTGACTTCTCGGCCGAGATGGCGGATATCGCCTGCGGCGGCGTCGGCACCGACCGAGCCACTATCGTGGTCCTGCGTACGCAGAAGGCGGTGGATGTGTGGCGTGAGTTCCAGGCTGCGGGCCAGGTTGAAGTCGAGCCCATCAAGGACAACAAACGCGCCTGGAATATTCTTCTGCGTCTGGCCCGCCGTCAGCGCGAACGTATTCCGGCCGGCCCCAACCGTGGCGGCACCGAGAGCGGCATGCCGCAGTACAAAGCCGCCGAAGGCGCGGCGATTGCACTCAACAAGTTGACCCCGGGCAAGCTGTCGGAAGACGACGTAGCGGCCAGCCTCGCGGCGGCCTACGGCCAGGAACAGCGCCCGACCGAAACGGTTGCTTATATCGCCGGCAACCCGATTCCGGGTGACCCGGGCGAAGGCGCGGGCGAAAAGCGCAAGCTGCCGCCGCCCTTGTCGCCGGAAGCGGGCGGTGCGCCGCCGGATTGGGTGGCGCCGCCGCCTGCGGTGTAACACACCAGCCGACGCGCGCGTCGTGGGTGCGAATGAATTCGCACCTGCAGGCGGCCGCTTCGAATCGCGTATATGCAAATCAGCTTTTCGTCTGCGTCGGTGGTTGGCGGGCCGCGCATTCGCCGTTAGGCTGGCCGCAGTTTGAATACCGCGTGCCGGAGTTAATTGCCCGTCGTGTCTGCCTGTCGCCCCCATGATCTTCATCGCGTGTTACTGGCATTGCTGGTGGCTTGTTGCGTGCCGCCGCTGTCGGCCGCCGATTACGCCATCGAAAACTACGGCATCAGCACCGCGTTGACCGAACAACCCGGTGACCCGGCGCGCGGCGCGAAAGTGATGGTCGAGCGCGAGCTGGGCAATTGCCTTGCCTGCCACGCGGCCGCGCTCGATGCCGAGTTCTTCGGCACCACCGGGCCATCGCTGGTGGGCGTCGGCGCGCGCTTGAGCGTGGCACAACTGCGCCTGCGGGTGGTCGACCCGAAAACCATCAATCCGGCGACCATGATGCCGGCCTATTTCCGCAGCGAAGGTCTGCACCGCGTGCTGCCCGAATTTGTCGGCAAGACTATCCTCGACGCGCAGCAGGTCGAAGATGTGGTGGCTTTTCTGGCTGCCAGCAAACAGGCGCGTTAAGTGCGTAAGGAATCAAGCATGACATTGCCTCTAGAAGAACTACCCGCCGACGCTTCGCGCCGTGCGTTATTGCGACGTGCCCTGCTGGCGAGTGGTTTGTTGCTGCCGGCATGGGCGCCTGCGGCGGATGACGACAATGGTCTTGCGGCGGCAATCGCCAGCGTCTTGGGCGGTCGCGAGGCGGGTGCCGGCGGCATGAAATTTTCCACCCCTGCAATCGCCGAAAATGGCAACACGGTGCCAATCGCCATCGAGGTTGAAGGGCGCTTCAGCGCCGAGCGTTACGTCAAAGCCATTCATGTGTTCGCTGAAGACAATCCCGCACCCGAAGTGATCTCCTTTGTTTTTGCGCCGGCCAGCGGCCGTGCCAAGGTCGCAACGCGGATCCGTCTTGCCCGGACCCAGCGCGTGGTAGCGCTCGCCGAGTGGTCCGACGGTCGTGTGCTGGAAGCCATCAACGAGGTCAAGGTGACGATTGGAGGTTGTGGTGGCTGAGCAGGACAAGGGTTTGGACAAACCTCGTATCAAAGTACCGACCAGTGTCACGCGCGGCGAACCGTTTGAGGTCAAAGCACTGGTTTCGCACAAGATGGAGTCAGGGCAGCGCAAGGATGAGAAGACCGGCGCGAAGATTGCGCGCCGCATTCTCAATCGATTTGTATGCACCCTGGACGGTGAGGAGGTGTTGCGCGTGACCATGCATCCGGCGGTGTCGGCCAACCCTTATCTCTCGTTCTATGCGACCGCGAACAAGAGCGGTGAGATGCATTTTGTATGGAGTGACGACGATGGCAGCACGCTCGAAACCCGCGCCACCATCGAGGTAAAACCTTGAGGTCAGGGTTCGCGTTCGCAGTGTTTGTCGGACTGTGTGTCGTCTGCACGGCATGGGCCGGCGAGGGCGAGTGGGGCAAGTACGAAGTTGATGGCCGACGCAGTGGTTACACCTATGCCGCGCCGGAAACGCGCGCCATGCAGGATGACGAATTCGAGAATCCGGGCTCAATCTGGCTGGCCACAGGCGAGACCTTGTGGAGTGAGGTCGATGGCAGCCACGGCAAGTCCTGCGCGAGCTGTCATCAAGACGCAGCCACCACGATGCGCGGTGTCGGCGCGCGTTATCCGGTGGTCGATAAGCGCGGCAGACTGCTGAACGTCGAGCAACGTATCAACCTGTGCCGGGTCGGCGCGCTGGGCGCGCCCGCCTGGGCGCAGGAATCCGAAGCGCTGCTCGCGATGACGACCTATATCAAACATCAATCACTGGGCATGCCTCTCAATCCGCAGATTGACGGCGCCGCCGCGCCGCATTTCGCCAAGGGCAAAACGATTTACGAGACGCGTCGCGGGCAACTCGATCTGGCGTGTATTCATTGCCACGAAATGAATCACGGCAACTTGCTGCGCGCGCAACGCCTCAGCCAGGGCATGTCGAATGGTTTTCCGGCCTATCGCCTCAAGTGGCAGACGCTCGGTTCGCTGCAGCGACGCATGAGTGGTTGCATGCGCGATGTGCGCGCTGAACCGTATGCCGATGGCGCGGCGGAATACGTCGAACTCGAACTCTATCTTGCCTGGCGCGCGCGGGGCCTGCCGGTGGAGACGCCGGCGGTGCGTAACTGACGCGGCGCGCCGGTTTTTAGCCGCGCTGGCATTGTGCCGCGCTCACGGTGTGGTGCGAAAGCCAGTGAAGGCGGTGGGCAGGCGCTGAATCGCGCGAATGACGCTGGTCGGCATGTCCGATGGTTGTTCGGAACTGGCACTGGCATGCACAGTATCGATGAGGCCGGCAAAGCGCTGCTCGATGGCGGCGGCTATCTGGTCGTGACGGCCGATGGCGGTGCAGGCTTCGAGCAAACTGTCGGGTACTTGCTGCGCGAGCTCATCCCAGCGCCCTTGTTTGGTCAGCTCGTTCAGGCGCGGCCCGAGGTCCTTGAGGCCTTCCGCTTCCAGTACCGGCCAGTAGGCGGGCGTTGATCCATAGAAGGCGATGCGATAGCGCACCCAGTCGACCATCTCGCTGACGCTTTTATCATCGGCGCCGGTGGCGACGAAACCACCGCCGTTGATCTCGAAATTGGCACGCGCGCGACCGGCCTTGGCGAGTCCTCGTTCGATGCTGGGCGCGACGGTCTGTTCGAAATAACGACGCGTGCAGAACGGATGCAGGCGTACGCCGTCGGCGACTTCAGCCGCCAGTTTCAACATCGCCGGCCCAACCGCCGCGAGGGTAATGGGCGGCAGCGCCAGATCGCTGCCTTCCGGCACAAAATTTGGCGGCATGAGCGTGAAACGATAGTGTTCGCCTTCGTGACGCAAGGGCGTGCCGTCGCGCCACGAGGTCCAGATAGCGCGCAGCGCATGAACCAGTTCGCGCATGCGCGGCACGGGCGCCGTCCACGGCACGCTATAGCGCTTTTCGTTATGCGCTTTTATCTGTGGCCCGAGGCCAAGCACAAAACGGCCGGCCGAGGATTCTTTCAAGTCCCACGCGACATGCGCCAGTGCCATGGGTGAGCGCACAAAAGCCAGTGCGATGCCGGTCGCGAGTTCAACTTTGTGCGTTGCCAGCGCCGCTACCGCCAGCGGCATGAACGGCTCGTGGCGGTTTTCCAGCGCACACAGGCCATCGAACCCGCGCGCCTCGATATCGGCGGCGGCGCGGCTTGCTTCGTGCAGTGAATGCTGGGGAACAGTGGTGACGACGCGCATGACGCTGGGCTCCGGACAATTGAGGTGGCGAACCGATGCAGGGATTTTGCACCATCCGCCACGCGGCACATACTAGGCGCTCACCACGCCAGGGCCGCGATGCATTCCGATGTCCACCATCATTCATTATTTCGACTACAAGAGCCCCTACGCCTATCTCGCTCAGCAGCCGACCTTCGACCTGGCGCGCGACAGCGGTACGCGCATCGAATGGCGGCCCTATACGCTCAAGATAGAGAAATACCTCGGCGCCGCGGAGCTCGACGCCGAGGGCCGCGATACGCGCGGCACGCGCAATGATCACCAATGGCGGCGCGTGCGTTATTCCTACATGGACTGCCGGCGCGAGGCCAACCGCCGCGGCCTGACGATACGCGGGCCGCGCAAGATTTTTGACAGTTCACTCGCGCATATCGCGTTTTTGTACGTCAGCGAGCGCGGCGATTTCAGCGCCTTTCACAACGCCGTTTTTGAGCGTTTCTGGCGGCGCGAACTCGATATTGAAAACGTCGCGGTGCTCGGTGCGTTGATCACGGAGTTTGGTTTTGACGGCGCGGGTTTTGCCGCCTATCTGCAGGGCGAAGGGCGCAGCCGCTACGATGCTGTGCAACTTGAGGCCGAAGCTAGCGGTGTCTTCGGGGTGCCGAGTTACCTCATCAACGGCGAATTGTTCTGGGGCCTCGAGCGTCTCGAGCGCGTCACCGAACTGCTCGGCCGCTGAGCAAGTGCTCGAGACGAGGGCCACGCCAACGCCAGCGTGTCCCCCGCCCGAGCGGGGAAATTGGTTCCGGGGCAGTGCCTTGACTGCACTTTGCTCCAGGGGTGGCCGAGTGTGTCTTGATCAGGATCATGTGTGTTGATGGCGGCAGGCCGCCAGCGGCGCAAAGCACCCACCGTGCTGCCGGGTGATTGCTGCCAACGGTGGGCAGCCACTACACTCGCGCGCATGGATACCGTCACGAAAGCTTCTGCCGCGGCGTGTCTCGCACCGACCTCAATGGTCGATAGTGAGCATGCCGCGATCCGCGCCTATGCCTTACAGCACAGCGCCGCGCACAACGACGATCGCTCGCGTGCCGTCGCGCTTTACTACGCCATTCGTGACGGTATTCGTTACGACCCCTATGGGCTCGATCTCAGCGAGCACGGGCTGCGCGCCAGTACCACGCTGGCGGCCGGTCGCGGCTGGTGCGTACCGAAAGCGGTGCTGCTCGCAGCGCTGTGTCGTGCAATAGGCATTCCAGCTGCGCTCGGTTACGCGGACGTACGCAATCATCTTTCCA
>CAMCBY010000177.1 GCA_945873015.1 Klebsiella pneumoniae | reverse complement strand
GGCGCCGAGTTCCAGGCCACCAGTTGGGGCAGTGTACGCGTCACCGACTGGCTGTCGGCATCGATACGCGCGCAGTACACCAATCAAGGCGGTGTGCAGGGCCGCTACGACACGGTCGCCGCCGCACAGGTGACGGGCACGCAGTTGCTCGGCACCGAGACCCGCAATGTCTACGAATTCATCGACACACCGAGCGCCGTAAGCGGCCCGATGGACAGCCCCGACAGCACCGGTGGCCAGACCTGGGACGTCGGTTTCGGCGTCAATGTTTTTATTCCCGCCGGCCTGTTGCGTGGCAATCGTATCGGCGCCGAGTGGCTGCAGCCGGTGGCCGATCATTTCAATGGTTATCAAGTAGAGCGCCAGGGTCGTCTGCAACTGAGTTGGGACATGCCGCTGTAAGCACGCTGCTGCACCGAAGGCCGCCCCGTTACAATGAACGGCGATAAGGACCCTGGTCAAAATCATCTCTACTTTCGGCTTCACCTCGGCGGCCGCTGCGGCGTTGCATTTCTTGGCAATAGCCCCACTATTGCCGGCGAAACGCGCCTTGCAGCAACCACCGAGGTGCACCCTCGGTGTTGACGAGATAATTTTGACCAGGGTCCTAAAGGAACCATCGTCGTGCCACTCACCCTGCATCGTTTTCCATTTCAGGCCATGGGCTCGCCCTGCGAGATCCAGTTGTTCGCGCCCGACGAAGTGCGTGCCCGGCGGGCCGCCGACGCCGCCATCGCCGATGTCGCCCGCCTTGAAGCACGCTACTCCCGATACCGCCACGACAGCCTGCTGTCGAACATCAATCGTATCGCCGCGCGCGGTGGCAGCCTTGAAGTCGATGCGGAAACAGCCAGCCTGCTCAACTATGCCGCTACCTGTTATGCCGAGAGCGACGGTTTGTTCGATATCACCTCCGGCATCCTGCGACTCGCCTGGCGTTTCGATCGCGCGCAATTGCCCGATGCAGCCGAGATAGCAGCGCTCAAGGCACGTATGGGTTGGCAGAGGTTGCGCTGGGAGGCGCCGCGGCTGGTCTTTCCCGAGCCCGGACTGGAACTCGATTTCGGTGGCGTGGTGAAGGAATACGCGGTCGACCGCGCCGCCGCGTTATGTATCGAACTTGGCATGCGCCATGGTGTGGTGAATCTCGGTGGAGACATCAAAGTGATCGGGCCGCGCGCCGATGGCCAGCCGTGGCGCATCGGCATCAAACACCCGCGCAGTTCCACCACCCTGCTCGACACCGTCGAACTTTCCGACGGCGCGCTGGCCTCGAGCGGAGATTACGAACGCTGCATCGTGGTCGATGGCGTCCGTTACGGGCACATTCTCAATCCCCTCAGCGGCTGGCCGGTGCGGCATCTTGCGGCGGTCAGTGTGGTGGCGGATTTCTGCGTGATTGCCGGCAGTGCTTCGACCATTGCAATGCTGAAGGAAGATGCGGGAGCGGCGTGGTTGGCAGCACTCGGCCTCCGGCATCTGTGGGTGGATGTCGATGGCCGCAGTGGTGGCGATCTGGTGTGACGCCCTGCAGGTGCGAATTCATTCGCACCTACCGGGAGCTACTGCACGGTGCGCCCGATGACGCCATGTCGGACGGCGATGCCGTCGACATGTTCGATGAAATAATCGAGGAAGATACGGGTCTTGGCCGCCATGTACTGGCGACTGCTGTACAAGGCCGTGACCGGCAAAGACATCGCACTGCTGTTGGCGAAACTGATCTCGGCCAGTTCGCTGCGCGCCAATTCATCGACCACCGCATAACGCGGCACATAGGCAATGCCGAGCCCGGCCACCGCCGCCTCGATCACGGCCGCCGTGCTCGGGGACGCAAAATTGCCCTGCACCGGTTGCGCCACCAGGGTGCCATCAGCGATAAAATTCCAGCGTTCATAGCCGTCCATGCTTTCGTCGAGAATGCAGTTGAACTCGGCGAGATCACGCACCGTCGCGGGCCGCCCGCTGGCGGCGATAAAAGACGGCGCGGCGCACAACATATAAGGCGCGCTACCGACCTGTTTGCTGACCAGCGAACTGTCCTTCAAGGCACCGATACGAAATATCAGATCAAGACGTGAGGCGATCACGTCCGGTTCCGCGTCCTGCAAACCAAGCTCGATACGGATGCCGGCGTTGTCACGCGCGAAAGTCGCAATGATGGGTGTCAATACCTGGGTGCCGAATGAGGGCGGACAACTGACGCGCAGCACGCCGCGGGGCGCCGAATTGAGCGCCGTCACCGCGGTCTCGGTGTCTTCGATGCGTTGCAGGATATCGACCACCTGATCGACATAAAGCTCGCCGGCGTCGGTCAATGACACGCCGCGGGTGGTTCGTTGCAGCAGGCGCACATCGAGTTCTTCCTCGAGGTGTTTGACCTGCTTGGAAAGCATGCCGGGCGTCACTTCGAGTTCGCGCGCGGCGGCCGAGAACGAGCCGAGCCGTGCGACGGTCACGAGTGCGCGCATGTGTCCAATCTTATCCATGCTGACTCGCTGTGTAGCTGAGAGATTTTGTCATATCAGGGCAGCGCAACCGGGCGGCTTCCGGCCGTTCAATGTTGCGATGCAGCAGGCTGAGGATAGGTTACCGGGCGCGGCCGATCAATGGGCGCAGACGCAGCTAGTGCAAACTTCAGTGACGGAGTTCATGCGCGTTGCGGCGGCCGCCCTGCGCTGGTGCGAGCGCTCAGCGCACGCCCAGAATCCAGCCCTCGAGTTGCGCCAGGCGCCGCTCGGGCAAGGTCAAAGGCGGATTGAAATAATCCCGTAACGCGCCCAACACATCCATGTCACGCAACCACATGGCGCAGGCGTAGGCATCCTGCTGGTCGGCGCTGCGTTCGACATTGGGATAACGCCGCCGGAACATCGACGGATAGATCTCTGCCACCACGGAACGGCCAGGTTTGATATCGAATCCATCGAATGGCCAGAAATGGGTGCGCGCGCGCAGTCGTCTGTCGTCCCGCAATTGTTTCAGCCACGGAATGCCGGCATGGGTGGATTTGGCCACCGAACCCTGCACATCGAACTGAAACACACTCTTGGCCGATGAGGTCCAGCGCTCGCACACCCGCAGCTCATCGGATGTGCCACCGGGCGGCTCCTGATCACGCACAAAATCCACATACATGTGATCGCGTGTGGTCGGCCAGTGGAAGTGGAAGTGACGCAGGAACTCGTCCCAGTTCGTGAGATGGTTACGCTGCATGTAGGACAACGGCAGCGAAAAGCCGTGATCGATACCGATCACACACGGCTGATCCGCCAGCAGGCGCTCGCGCATGAAACGCGCCACTTCCTTGCGACACCAGTTGCGCGCGCCGTTATCGAACGGTGGCACCGCACGCGCTTCCGACTGACCGTCGGATTCGTAGATCTGCAGGCCACGCAGGCGCGACACCGGCGCCTCGGCACCGGAATAATCGATGCCGATGTAGCGCCTGAACATGGCCTGCGAAGTCACGCCATGCCCCCTGGGTCGCGGCCGTGACGGGCCAGCAACGCGGCATTCAAGCCGTGCACTTCTTCATCGTGGATATCAAGCGCGTCCAGATGCTCGGCGAGGCGCGTGAGATATTCGCGATTACTGCCACTCGGGCCGTGCGCGTGGGCAATCTGGTGCACCATCGCGGCCAACGGCGCCGGTCCGACATAGCTTGGATTATCGGCATTGGCGACATAGGTAATGGCGTGGGTCGCGATGCCGTCCTCGAATTCAAGGTCGACTGCACGGCGTGTATAACCATTACGCTCACGATGATCGAGCTCGGCGATGATCGGGTCCCACAGGTGTTCCGGCACGCGGAACGCCATCCCCCAGCACACCGCTTGCGGATCCGGTACCAGGGTCACCACCCGACCTGGGGCTTCTGGCACGCCGCGATGATCGGGGGATGCCTGCCAGAAACGGCGACGCCAGCCGTGCAAGGCGGCTTTGCGACTGACTTCGTATGCAAAGGCCGGCCGCCAGATGAGTGAGCCGTAGCCGAATATCCAGGTCATGATGCTTTCGAATTCAGGGGCGCGGAAAACGCGCCGGGGTCTGTGGGTCGCCGACAGTGGGCATCGTCCCGCAATGGATGTCCGTTGCGCACGCAAGCGCCTGCTCGTTGCGCAACACGCGGGCGGTATTATGCTACAGCGCGCCGGCGCCTACCGGTCGTTCCATCGTGGAGTACAACATCCCCATGCGCGTATTCGGGCACCGCGGCGGCGCCGGCTATCGACCGGAGAACACCTTCGCCCTCGCCCGCTGCCGCGCGGCCGGCGTCGATGGGGTGTTCTGCGACTGTCCGGACCGCGCGCTTGCCGCGCGTCATCGTGATTGACCGTACCGGCAAACCGATAGGTTATCTTGTCAGGCTATGAGCCTTATCCTCGCGCTCGATCAGGGCACCACCAGTTCACGCGCACTGCTGTTCGATGAACAGGGTCAGGTGCTGGCGCTGGCGCAACGCGAATTTCCACAGCTCTATCCGCAGCCCGGCTGGGTTGAACACAGCCCGCAGGCGCTATGGGAGAGCCAGTTCGAGTGCGCGCAACGTGCGCTGGCGAGTGCCGGTGTCAGTGCGCGTGAAGTCAGTGCCATTGGCATTACCAATCAGCGCGAAACCACGCTGCTGTGGGAACGGCGCAGCGGTGTGCCGCTCGCCAACGCACTGGTATGGCAGGACCGCCGCACCGAGGCCTTGTGCGCGAGTCTGCGCGGCGGCGCGGCCGAGACGCTGATCCGCGAACGTAGCGGGCTGGTGGTGGACGCTTATTTTTCCGCTTCGAAAATTCGCTGGTTGCTGGACCAGGATCCAGCGCTGCAAGCGCGCGCCGAACGCGGCGAACTCGCCTTCGGCACTGTCGACAGCTGGCTGGTCTGGCAACTGACCGCAGGCCGCGAACATCTCACCGACGCCACCAATGCCTCGCGCACCCAGCTCTACGATATCGCGCGCGGCGACTGGAGCGATGAGTTGCTCCAGTTGTGGCAGATCCCGCGCGCGCTGTTGCCGCGCGTGGTGGACAGCAGCGGCGTGTGCGCGACAACCTCTTTATTGGGCGCCGAAATTCCCATCGCCGGCATCGCTGGCGATCAGCAGGCGGCCTTGTTCGGTCAGGCCTGTTTTACGCCCGGCATGGCGAAGTGTACCTATGGCACCGGTTGTTTCATCCTCATGCAGACCGGCACGCGTATGGCCCACTCAACGCGCGGACTGCTGACGACGGTCGCGTCGCGCATCAACGGCGTCAGCCACTATGCACTCGAAGGCAGCGTGTTTATGGGCGGCGCCATCGTGCAATGGCTGCGTGATGGTCTCGGCATCATTGCGCGTTCAGACGATATCGAAACACTCGCGGCCAGCGTTCCCGACAGCGGCGGCGTGGTGCTGGTGCCAGCGTTCACCGGTTTGGGCGCGCCCCATTGGGATGCCCACGCGCGCGCCCTGCTGATCGGCATGACGCGCGGCACTACACGAGCGCATATCGCACGCGCCGCGCTGGAGGCCATCGCCTGGCAGGTCGCCGATCTCGGCCTTGCCATGACTGAAGACGCCGGCTTGCCGCTCACGGAACTGCGCGTCGATGGCGGTGCGAGTGCCAATGATCTGCTCATGCAGACCCAGGCCGACCTCTTGAACGTGCCCATCGTGCGCCCGCGGCATACCGAGTGCACGGCCTATGGCGCTGCGCAACTGGCGGCGCTCGGCATCGGTCTGTATGCCAACACCGAAGCACTGCATGGTGCCTGGCAGGCCGCTGCGCGTTTTGAGCCACACGCTGATACGCACGACCTCCCCGCGCGACGTGAGAGCTGGCAACGCGCCATTGAGCGGGCGCGCGGCTGGGCGCAATAGGTCATGCAGCGCGCCGCTTTTATCCGTGCCGCCGACAGCCGTCGCACGCCCTACGATGTGATCGTGATCGGCGGCGGCGCGAACGGCGCCGGCATCGCCCTCGATTGCGCGGCACGCGGTCTTGAAGTGCTGCTTCTGGAACGTGCGGCTTTCGGTGCCGGCACCTCATCGCGCAGCAGCAAACTCATCCATGGTGGTGTGCGTTATCTTGCCCAGGGCCAATTCGGTCTGGTGCGCGAAGCCCTCTACGAACGCGCGCTGCTGTTACGCAACGCCGCCGGCCTGGTCAAACCACTGTCCTTCGTGCTGCCGGCCAGCGGGCGTTTCGAACTGTATAAATATGCCGCCGGCTTGAAGATCTACGACGCGCTGGCGGGTGAACACAAGCTCGGCAGCAGCCGCATGCTGAACAGCGATGAAACACGGCGCCTGGTGCCGCAACTCGCGCGCGCGCAGGTCGCCGGCAGTGTGTTGTATCAAGACGCGCAGTTCGACGATGTCCGCCTGTTGCAGGCGCTGCTGCACAGCGCGGCGGCACGCGGCGCGACCTTGCTCAATCACATGCCGGTAGTGTCATTGCACAAAAATGCACGCGGCCAGCTGCGTGCGGTCAGCGCGCTCGATGCATTGAGCGGACGCAGCCATGAATTCGAAGCACGGGTCATCATCAATGCCTGCGGCATATACGGTGACACCATGCGCCGTCTTGCCGAACCAACGCTGAGCGACGAAATCCTGCCCAGCCAGGGCGCTCATCTGGTGATCCCCAAACGTTTCTATACTTCCGATCACGCACTGGTGATGCCGCGCACGCCGGATGGTCGGGTGATGTTCGTGATCCCCTGGCATGGCCAGGTGTTGCTCGGCACGACCGACACTGCCCTCGACAAACTCGACGAGCCGCCGATCGCGCAGCGCGAAGAGATAGACATGATTCTTGCCGTCACGGCGCGCCATCTGCACCGCGCGCCAAGCCGCGCCGATGTGCTGAGCTGTTTTGCCGGCGTGCGGCCGCTGGCGGCCACACCCGGCAGTGCGCGTTCATCCAAGATTTCGCGCGAACATGCCATCACGGTGGATGCCAGCGGACTGGTGACCGTCAGCGGTGGCAAATGGACCAGCTATCGACGAGTCGCCGAACAATGCGTGGACGAGGCGCTCAAAGTCGCAGGCCTGCGCGGCAATGGCAGCAGCACGCAAAACCTGGAGCTACTCCCTCGCGATGGCCAACGCGCGGCGGTCGATGCGCTCGGCTTTGCGGCCCGCAGCATCGCCCAGCTCAGCGCCGAACAGGCTGCACTCGGCGCGCCGCTGCACGAGGCCCTGCCCTACAGCGGCGCACATGTGGTGTTCGCGGTACGCAACGAAATGGCGATGACGGTTGCCGACGCGCTCGCCTATCACACCCGTGCACTGTTCATCGACGCACGCGCCGCGCTCGACATCGCTCCGCGTGTCGCGACGCTCATGGCGGCTGAACTCGGCCACGATGCACAATGGATAGCCGAACAAATCGAGCAAGTGCGCCGGCTCGCCGCGCCCTATATTCTTACTCCCACTCCAGTGCGCGAAACGCGCGGCTGACATTCAGCCCATGCGCCCGCTCGGTGAGCAGCCAATGCGTGCGCTCATCTTTGGCAACAGTGTGTTTGGCATCTTCGATGAACACGCCCTCGGCAATCGCCGCGCGAGTCTCACCGAGCAAAGCGCTGAGATAGCGCTGCAGTGGCGCGGCACCCGCCGGCCATGCCTCGTCAACCGGGCCATGACCGGGCACAACACGCGCATACGCTTGCGTGCTGGCACGCTTCAGCCACGCCAGCCAGCCCTTAAGATCACCATCGAGCACGGGCAGACGTTCGCGAAAAACAAGGTCGCCACTGAACAGCGTGTCGGTCTGTTCATCCAGCACCGTCATGTCGGTCGCGGTATGCGCCGCCGCCACTGCCTGCAACAACAGTCTGCGACCGCCGAGATCGATACGCTCACTGTCGCTCACCTGGCGGGTCGGCGCGATCACCTGCGCGCCCTGCCCTTCGCCACCGAGCTCGGCAGCAAAGGACTCGGCGAAAAATTCGCGACTGACGGCCAAGGCTTCCGGCAATTGCGCCTGGCCGATGAATTCGGTACCGGGCGCGACAAAGGCCGCGTTGCCAAGCACATGATCGAAGTGC
>CAMCBY010000176.1 GCA_945873015.1 Klebsiella pneumoniae | reverse complement strand
CTTTACTGCCACGGCGATTGAAGGTGCTGTGAAAACGCGCCTCGGCGTCGTGACTCTCCTGACACGCGACACAACGCCGCACGCCGGCCACCGCCTGACGTCGGGCCTCGGGTATCGGCTCACCACAATCTTCACAATCGGCCCGTCCGACGCCACCCGCGAGTGCCTGGCGCGCGTGCTCGACCGCGTCGGCGACACTCTGGTCGATCTGGTCCTGTACTGCGCCATCGCGCGACCACCCACCTGCCATGATTCGAGTTCCTGCAAACACACAATCTGCTGGCAATTATGCACCCGCGCGCAGGCAGGAGCCTCATCCGTCGCGAGCCGCATCCCTGACCAGCGCGGGGGCGACCCACTTCAAGCTGCGCAGCGCCGCGCAACCGTCAACAATTGCAACACGAACGACGCCATCGAGACCCGTGTTGAACCTTATTCCGGCCCACCCTCATTCATGGTCAACCCTGTCTATTGCGCCGTGTGCCTGGACCGTGGCACGCATGACCCAATATTTTTTTATCTGTCGGACAACAACATGACTACGCTAAAAACCTACCAGCTACTCCTTCTCGCTGGGCTCGTGCTCAGCAATACCAACGCCATTGCCAAAGGCGGCGACGGGATTGATGACAACCCGTCGGCAGACGATTTGTATGTGCTGCAATTTGGCGCCGAGAAGGAAGACAACTCGGACATCGCTGAAATGACCGAGTCGGAAATCGAATCGCTGGAGAGCGAGTCCCCCGCGACCCCGCCGCTGGCTGTTACACCACCGAGCGTCACGCCACCGTCCGCCACCGGCAACCAACTGGTCGATGCATGGCTTGCACCGAACAGCGGCATCATCGTCAATACCAGCTCCATCAACTATATCGGCGACAGCAATCAGGGACGCGTGTACGGCGCGGCCGAGTTCGGCACCGTCATCAACAGCGGCGGCATCGTATTGACCACCGGCTCGGCGGATTTCGGCACCACCAACACCTCGAGCGGCTACACCCATATCACCGGCACCGGCGCGAGTTTTGAGGTTTCATCCCTCAGCAAGCAGTGGACCTACGACAAAAACCAGCTGAGTTTCTCCTTCACGGCGGCAGCCGGTATCGACGCTGTCACCACCAAGTTCATGTTTGCTTCGGAGGAATATCCGGAGTGGACCGGCATTTTCCGCGATGGTTTTGCGCTGCTGGTCGACGGCGTCAACGTCGCACGTTTCGACCCGAGCAATTTTGTAGTGCTCGACAACTGCAGTTCGAATGGCGTGTACCCGTGCACCGATACCACTCAGAACGACAACGGTTTCTTCTCGCCCAATCAAGGCGCGAGCGCGGCACCGTTTGAATTCGACGGCTACACAGCGGTGCTGACCGCGACCGGCCTGCTCGACCTCACCCGCTCAAGCCACGACCTTAAAGTCGTGATCGCCGACTCCAACGACCCCTTGTGGGACAGCGCCGTGTTCCTGTCCGAACTGCGTGGTTTGAGCGGCACCCAGGCGTCGGTGGTGCCGGTGCCTGCGCCGGCTTTGTTGATGGGCAGCGCGCTGGCGGGCTTGTTCATGGTTCGCCGCCGCAACTCGCGCGCCTGACCTCCACGCGGAGCATCCGGCCGCCGCCCACCTTGGGCGGCGGCCCCTCTAATCCTTGCGGGCTTGCGTTGCCTGCATGCCCTCGCAATGAGAGTCGCTACCGGGCTTGCTTGATGGCAGCGGACATCAACCGATCCGGCGGGCACTCACCGGCGTAGGATGAAGGCCCAGTCCACGGTGCCGCCCATGTCGTCGCGTATCAGTCTGAGCGCTTTTGTCGTCCTGACCGTCCTCGGCGGCCTCACCGCGGGGCTGCTCAATCAGCCCGACGCCTGGTATGTGGCGCTCAACAAGCCTGTGTTTAATCCACCGAACTGGCTGTTCGGGCCGGTGTGGACGGCGCTTTACGTGCTGATTGGGATTGCCGGATGGCGCACCTGGCGCAGCCACCGACACGGTCTCGCGATGAAACTGTGGTGGGCCCAGATGGCGCTTAACCTCAGCTGGTCGCCGGCCTTTTTCGGTGCCCATCGTATGGGACTCGCCTTGCTGGTGATCGTGACCATGCTGGCTACGATCGTCGCATTCGTTCTGACCAGCTGGCGCCGTGACCCGCCGGCGGCGCGCCTGTTCCTGCCCTACGGCGTGTGGGTGGCCTTCGCCAGCGTCTTGAATGCCACACTGTTGTGGCTGAATTGAAAAGGAATTCCGCGCAAATCTCGCTGTGGCCATAGTGTTTCAAGCGATTCGCGCCGCAGAAGTCAAGCCCCTGAACTGCAGCCCTCCAGCGCGGTTTGGATCATGAATGACGAGCGATTTCAAGCCTTGCGCAAGGCGCTTATGCACATCTCGTCCGGCGCTTGACAGATTCGTGAAAATGCTTTTCCGCGGCTCTCTCCGGGGCCCGGTGAAATCTCATAAGCTGTTGAAATTGATAAATTTGCAGTAATCGGCGAAATTTTGGCCAATCTAAAGAAAAGCGGCCCGAAAGCGGCCGATTAGGGAGGCTAAAAGGGTTTCATCAACAAAGTTATCCACAGCATCTGTGAGTAACCGAAAATGGTTTCGGAAATCAAAGAGAAGGCATGAAATTGCAAGATGCGACCGAAACTATCGACGCTATTGGCCGGGAATCTCAGCGGCCTTACACTCGGCCGTCATGGCCCGCCCCCAAAACAAGCATCGCGCACTTATGCTGCTCGCCGGCCTGGCCGGATTGGCGAGTTCGGCAGCTGCCGCACCCGTTGCCAGCGACGCGCTGGCCGCCAGCGTCCTTGAGTTTCAGTCCGAGCCCGATGGGCGCTGCCAAATTCTGAGTGAAGGCGGCAAACTGCGCGTGCTGTACAACCGCCATGCCAGCCGTGCGGTCGACTACCGATTGATACGGGTTTTCGGTGACGGCCATCGCCAGGGTCGGGTCGCCGGCACTGCGCCGGCCGGCGGCGCGCCCGTGCCGCTCGGCTGCACCCGCGTCGATGGCCGAGCGCAAGACTGGCAGCTCGAACGCGCGATCTTCACCCCTTAGGAAATGCCATGCGTCTGACCACCCTTGTCCTGCTGCCTGTCCTCGCCTTGGTGCCGGCCTTGAGCTGCGCTGAAGGTGACACTCCCGGTGAACGCTCGCCGGGCGATATGACTGTCGAAGAGCGCGCCCAGATGATGCAGTCGACCAACGACTACAACAATTGCGTGTTCAAACAAGCGACCGACAAAATCGACAGCGACCCGGATATCCGCCGTATCGCCGACGACGCGCTGGGGGCCTGTCAAGGGCAGCTCGAGGCCTTACAGAATCAAATCAAAGGGTGGAAATTTCCGGAGTATTTCGCCAGCGGCTTCGCGCGCACGGTGCGTGACCGCGCGGCGCGCAATATTCTGCCGGAGCTCGCCACCCGCAAGGGCGGTTAAGGCGACGCCGCGGCGTCAGGACGAACCGGGGATATCGCGGGCCGAGGGTCGCGACTCAAAGCCGGCCAGCCCGGCGACAAAATCAGAGAATTCATGCAATGCACGTTCGTAGACGTTGCGTTTGAACGGCACCACAAAACCGAGCGGATCCCAGTAATCCACCCAGCGCCAGGCGTCGAATTCCGGGTCTTCGGCACTGTCGAGGCGCAGTAGCGCTTCATCGGCGCGAAACTTCAGCAGAAACCAGATCTGCTTCTGCCCGATACACAGCGGCTGCTGGTTGTAACGGATATAACGTTTGGGCAGGCGATAGCGCAACCAGCCTTTGGTAGCGCCGAGCAGCTCGACGTGCTCGGGATCGAGGCCGACCTCTTCCTTGAGTTCGCGATACATCGCCGCTTCAGGGCTCTCGTTGCGGTTGATGCCGCCTTGCGGGAACTGCCAGGCCGACATACCAATACGCCGCCCACAGAAGACCTGTCCGCGCTCGTTCAGGAGAACGATGCCGACATTCGATCGAAATCCGTATTTGTCGATCATGGTCTCGCGGTCACAAGATTGTGCGGTGCCGGGTTCGGCGCCCCGATTCTGTACAAAGCGTCGCCGTTGTTCAACCACGTAGACGCGACCAACAAAAAAGGCGCCCCAGGCGCCTTTTTCGTGTCGCTGTCGCGCCTCGCTCAGCCCAGCAGCTGCTCGATGGCAACGCTCTCTTCCTTGAGCTCGGCAGCCGTGGCATCCATACGCTTGCGACTGAACTCGTCTACCGGCAGGCCCTGCACGATGCTGTACTTGCCGCCTGCGCAGGTCACCGGAAAGGAATACATCATGCCCTTTTCGATGCCGTAGCTGCCGTCGCTGGCAATACCCATGCTGACCCAATCGCCTTCGGCAGTGCCGAGCACCCAGTCGCGCATATGTTCGAGTGCCGCATTGGCCGCCGAGGCGGCGCTGGATGCGCCACGGGCGTCGATGATTTCGGCGCCACGTTTGGCGACGCGCGGAATGTAGTCATTCTCATACCAGGGACGTTCGACGCAAGACAATGCGGCCTTGCCGGCGACAGTTGCCTGGCTCAGATCCGGGTACTGGGTGGTCGAGTGATTGCCCCAGATCGTGACTTTCTTGATGTCGGACACGGCGGTGCCGGTCTTGGCGGCCAACTGCGCCTTGGCGCGGTTGTGATCGAGGCGGGTCATGGCGGTGAACTGGGTCGGCGCGATATCGGGCGCGCTCTTCATGCAGGTCCAGGCGTTGGTATTGGCGGGATTGCCAACCACGATGACCTTGATGTCGCGCGCGGCATGGTCGTTGATGGCCTTGCCCTGCACCTTGAAGATACCGCCGTTGGCGGCCAGCAGATCGCTGCGCTCCATGCCTGGGCCACGCGGGCGGGCACCGACCAGCAGGGCAACCTGCGAATTCTTGAACGCGACATTCGGGTCGTCACTCATCTCAATGCTGTGCAAGAGCGGGAATGCGCAGTCATCGAGTTCCATCGCCACGCCGTTCAGGGCTTTCATGGCCGGCGTCACTTCCAGCAGTTGCAGGATGACGGGCTGATCGCGGCCGAGCATTTCACCGGCAGCAATGCGGAACAGCAGGGCATAGGAAATCTGACCAGCGGCGCCGGTCACAGTAACTCTTACGGGGGACTTCATGGCAGTCACGTCCTTTCAATCACGTGTTATTCAAAGGGGTATTCGGGTGCGCCGCGGCGCTCAGGGCCAAGCTCGGACTCGGCCAGCACAGAAGCATGATCCACTTCGCGGTCGCGGCACGTAGGGAAAGCAGGTCCAGGCTCAAAGAGTCCCCGGCTCGCTGCGCCATGACTGGCCCGGCGCAGCCGCCCCGCGACAACAGCGGGCTAGCATACCGTCCCGTTTATTGAGCGGGCAAGGCGCTGCGCGCAAGCCGAGACTCTGCATAAGGCAAACAATGGCACTGAAATGGCGCGCGAGTCGCAATCCCGGCGCGCGTGTCGTTAATGACTTTGCAAGGCCGATGATCAAAGATCGTTACAACTTGTGCCGATATGCAAGCGCGATAGCGGAACTGTTTTTTTGCCCTCCAGTCCCATTGACGACAACCTCGATTTACCCTGAAGGAATCCCGATGCCTCAGCCTCCTTCATGCCTCTTCAGTGCCAACGCGCCGTTCCTGGAGGAGCTCTACGAAAGTTACCTGTCCGACCCCAACAAGGTCAGTGACGAATGGCGCGCCTATTTCGACACGCTGCAGGAAGATCACAGCGAGGACCGACGCGACGTCCGTCATTCCGAGGTGCGTGAGCGCATGCTGGCGGTCGCAGCAGCACCCAAAGGTGCGCCGGTGACCGTGGTGCGCGATAACGCCCAGAATGCCGCCAAACAGGTCGCCGTGCTGCAATTGATCAATGCCTACCGCTTTCGCGGCCACCGCCAGGCCAATCTCGATCCCTTGAATCAGTATGAACGGCCAGTGGTGGCAGAGCTCGACCCCGCCTATCACGGCCTGACCGAGGGCGATCTCGACGTGGTGTTCAACACCGGTTCGCTGCAGGGCCCCGACCAGGCGAGCTTGCGCGACATTCTCGATATCGTGCGCACCACCTATTGCGGCACCATCGGCGCCGAATACATGCACATCGTCGAAACCAGCCAGAAACGCTGGATTCAGCAACGGCTGGAAGTGTGCCGCGCCAAACCGGACTTCGATGCCGCCAAACGTCGCACGCTGCTCGAACGCGTCATCGCCGCGGGTGCGCTCGAGGAATATCTGCATACCAAATATGTTGGCCAGAAACGTTTCTCACTCGAAGGTGGAGAGTCGGCGATTGCGATGCTCGACCAGTTGGTGGACGACGCCGGCCGTCATGGCCTCAAGGAATGTGTGGTTGGCATGGCCCACCGCGGCCGTCTCAATGTGCTGGTCAATATCGTAGGCAAACACCCGTCCAAACTGTTTGCGGAATTCGAAGGCAAGGGCCCGAAAGAAACCCGCTCAGGTGACGTCAAATATCACATGGGGTTTTCCTCCGATATTCAGACCGGTGGTGGCCCGGTACATCTGACCCTGGCGTTCAATCCCTCGCATCTGGAAATCATCGATCCGGTGGTCGAAGGCTCGGTGCGCGCACGGCAGGACCGCCGTCAGGACAACGAACGGAATCAGGTGCTGCCGCTCTTGATCCATGGTGACGCCGCGTTCGCTGGCCAAGGCGTGGTGATGGAGACCCTCAATCTTTCCCAGACCCGCGGTTATATGACCGGCGGCACGTTTCACATCATCATCAATAATCAGATCGGCTTCACCACCAGCGACCCGCTCGATTCACGCTCGACCCTGTACTGCACCGACGTTGCAAAGATGGTTCAAGCGCCGATTTTCCATGTCAACGGCGATGACCCTGAAGCGGTGGCGATGGCCGCGCAGATCGCGCTCGATTTCCGCATGGAGTTCAACAAAGATGTGGTGGTGGACATGATCTGCTACCGCAAGCATGGCCACAGCGAGGCGGATGAACCAGCCGCCACGCAACCCATCATGTATCAGCACATCCGTAATCACCCGGGTGTGCGCAAGATTTATACCGAGAAGCTGGTCAATGCCGGCGTCATCAAGCCGGGCGATGCCGAGGCGATGGCGGCGCGTTATATCGATGCGCTGGAGAACAACGAAGTGGTGTCGCGACCGCATGCGCCGCCAGCCGACATTCGTTATGCGATCAACTTCGACCCGTTCCGCGGCACCAACTGGCGTCATGCCACCACCACTGCCATCAGTGCCGAGCGGGTCAAACGTCTGGGCGAGCGTTTCACCACCGTGCCCGAAAATTTCACGCTGCATCGCGCCGTGACGCGGGTGCTGGCCGATAGGCAGGCGATGGCCACCGGCGAAAAATCCTGCGACTGGGGTTTTGCCGAAACACTGGCCTATGCAACCTTGCTCAGCGACGGTTGCCCGGTGCGTATCTCGGGCCAGGACAGCGGCCGTGGCACCTTCTTCCATCGCCATGCTGTGATTCATGATCAGAAAACCGGCGAAACCTATCTGCCCCTGCAGAACCTGTCGGCCGATCAGGCGAGTTTCCTGGTCATCAACTCGACCCTGTCCGAAGAGGCAGTGCTGGGTTTTGAATATGGCTATGCCAGCGCCGAACCCAATTCGCTGGTGATCTGGGAAGCGCAGTTTGGCGACTTTGCCAATGGCGCACAGGTGGTGTTCGATCAGTTCATCGCGTCCAGCGAAGAAAAATGGGGACGTTACTGCGGCCTGGTCATGCTGTTGCCCCATGGCTACGACGGCCAGGGCCCGGAACATTCCTCGGCGCGTCTCGAACGCTACCTGCAACTGTGCGCTGAAGACAACATGCAGGTCTGCTACCCGACCACACCGGCGCAGATGTTCCACATGCTGCGTCGTCAGCAGGTGCGTCCCTACCGCAAGCCGCTGGTCGTGATGAGCCCCAAGAGCCTGCTGCGTCATCGCCTGTCGGTCTCGCCGTTGGAGGAAATCACCCACGGCCAGTTCCAGGCGGTTATCGACGAAGTCGACAGACTCGACCGAACCAAGGTCAAACGCATCCTCGCGTGCAGCGGCAAGGTGTATTTCGATCTGCTGGA
>CAMCBY010000175.1 GCA_945873015.1 Klebsiella pneumoniae | reverse complement strand
GTATTTCTCGAATAATCGTCAAGACTTCAAGCTCGACCCGGAAGTAGCAGCGCTCGCGCAGTTCGAAGAGATCACCGCCCGCACCGTGCCTGAAGATTTCAAGCGTCGCCCGCCGCACCGGTGCTGGCGGGTCACGCGCGACTGAGTGTCGTTGACAATTGTGGGTCAGACTTCAGTCTGACACTTGGCCCGATGCCAAGAGCCACAATGCGCCTTGCAGTGTCAGACTAAAGTCTGACCCACAGAAAAGGTGACGACGGCGTCTGCAGGTGCGAATGAATTCGCACCTGCAAAACATCAGCCCATGGTTTGCACTTTGCTCGGCGTGACTTTATAGATCACCCGCACTTCACCCGGCTGGCGGAACGGATAGCTGTCCTGGCCGAGGTATTTTTTGGCCAGCGAGTCGATATGGGCATCGCCGCCCTGCTCGGTTATCTCGGTGATCTCGCCAATGATCTGGATGTAACGATAGGCGTTGTCGGGGTCGAGTATCGACAACGCCACGTGCGGCCGGGCGCGCATGTTTTTGTCCTTGACGCGGCCCTTGGCCGAATTCAGCAGAATCTGTTTGCCATCGTAGCTGAACCAGATCGGCGTGACCTGCGGCGTGCCGTTCTTCATGACGGTGCCGAGATGGGCGAAGGTGATTTTGGTGGTGAGCAAATCGTGGAAATTTTCCGGAATGGTAGCGGCCATGGGCGGTTCCTCGCGGGTGGCGTTGGTCGGTGCCGCAAACGTGGCGGCTGACGCACGTTAGCGGCGGCCCTCAGCGCGGTCAAGGCGCGCGGGGCAGCAGTTTTCCCTTACCATGCAGTCCTTTCATCAACGCCTGTCGAACGCCACTGCATGCCGCCGCGTCACGCATGATGTCCGTCCCTACCGCGCCGATAGCGCATCGCGCCACTGTGTTGCTGTGGTTGGCGGCGAGCATGCTCGCTTTCCTGCTCGCGCGCCAGGGCCTGTCGGCAGCGCTCATCGATGGTGTCTACATCCCGGCCGATCACGATTCTTTCTATCACGCGAGACGTATGCTGGCGGCGCTCGCCGCGCCCTGGCAGTTGCTGCAGTTCGACCCGCACATACACGCCCCTGAAGGCAGTTGGGTAACGTGGCCGTGGGCTTACGACATGCTGGTCGCGGCGCTCGCCAAAGGGGTGCTGACGCTCGCCCCGACCCTGCAACCGCTGGCAGTGCTCGCCTGGATCGCGCCGCTGGCGGTATGTATCAGTACCGCGCTGGTGATCGGCTGCGCGCGTCAATTGCAGCTCTCATTCGGCCTGCAGGTCATCGCCACACTGAGCTTCGCACTCGCTCATCTGACCCGCGATCTGCACCGTGTGGGCATGCTCGATCATCATTATGTCGAACAGTTCTTTGTGCTCGGCACGCTGTACTGCGGACTGCGCTGGTGTAACGCCCTCGACTCGCGCAGCGCGGCCCGCTGGCTGGGTGTGGTGCTGGGCATGGCGCCGGCATTTCATAACGGCGATTTCATCGTGCAAGTGCCGGTGCTCGCGACCTTGGCCGTGCTGTGGTGGCGGCGCACCTTACCGGCGGACACTTCATTGCAGTTTGCGGCGGCGCTGCTGCTCAGCACCTTGCTCATGTTGTTGCCATCGACGCCGTTTCGGCTCGGCATGTTCAGCTACACCCTGCATTCCTGGTTTCACCTCTATATTGCGGCGGGCACGGCCGCCAGCGTGTTATGGATGCGTTGGTGCGCGCCGACGCGGCGCAATGTCTTGCTCGGCCTCGCGCTGGGCTTGCTCGCGCTGTTGCCATTGGTGCCTCAGATCGGGCTCGGCGCCGGTTTCCTCAGTGCAAACCTGGCCGTGCTCGATCGTATCCACGAAGCGATAAGCATCCCGCAGATGCTGGTGCAGGGTGACTTTGCGCTGTTGAACGAACGTTATTCGGCAGTGTTGTGGCTGCTGCCACTATTGCTGATGGGACTGCTGTGGCGCCTGAAAACGCACTTCCACCCGGCCGCGCTGCATTTTGCTGTGATGAGTGTGTTTGGCGCGGCGCTCACCTTGTTTCAGGCACGACTCGCCTACTTCGGTGGCTTCGTACTGTGGCTTGCGCCTTGTGTGCTGTTCGCACACTACACACCGCCACGCCATCGCCGCGCCGCGCTCGCGCTGTTCGCTGCTCTGATGCTGGCGGCGCAAGTTCCCGGCCTGTTGCGCCTGCACGTGCAGCTGACAGCGGGCGGCGATATCAGTTATCAACTGCTGCGCGGTATCTATCTCGAGCTTGGAACACGCTGTGAACAGGCGCCCGGTATCGTGCTGACCGAGCACGACAGTGGCCACTACATCACTTTCCATTCGGCCTGCAGCGTACTGGCGGACAACTTCATTCTGACTCCGCAACACGAACGCAAGCTCGTGCTGGTCGAGCAGTTGATGGGCGGCAGCGTTGCGCAGTTGCTGCGCGATGCGCCCTATGTGCGCTATCTGCTGGTTCAGCGCGCCGACGATCCGACCCGCGCACAACGCTCGTCATGTTGGCCGCACTGCGCCGCCCATGTCGGCCTGCGTCACGAGTTGATGGAAGTGCGCACGCCGTTTCCGCCGCGCCTGAAGTTGCTGGCCGAACAACTGATAGTACGCAATGGCGTCAAAGAACCCCTCGCGCGACTGTTCGAGATCCTGCCGGCGACGCCGTAGCGGCGTTCAGTCCGGTCGCACCGGCGCGAGCGTGTCTGCGCGGTGATAAAGCGCGAGCGAGAAACCTGACAGACCGGCGTGCGGATAAAAGGCTTCGAGTTGATAGGCGTGGCCTTCAGCGTCGTGCAACGCCGGCGCCGGTTGCCAATGACGTGAGGCCTCCTGGCGCAGGATCCATTCAGGGCCCGGCGCCGGCCACGGTGTATCGACCAGCAGTTGCATACTTTGCCCGGCATGCAGCCGATGCCGGTAATAGTCGAGTGTCATGCCGTGGCGGAAAGCATGATCGGTTGCAATCAGAATCTGCGCACGTCGACTGTGCTCGGCCATGAAACTCACCGCTGCAGCCGGTTGACCGCGCCCATCGCGCAGCAGTCGCGAAAGTCCATCAAGATTGCCGACCGTGATCAACAGCGCGATGCCGCCCACCCCCAGTCGCAGCGCGCCGCCGGCGCGCCAGCCGCGCGCGCCGAGACTCGCCAGCGCCACCAGCAGGAACACCACGCCACCTAAAAAAAAGCGCGGATAGATGTATTGGTTGTGCACGCCGGCGGCGAGTGGCAGGGCAGGCACCAGCAGCATCAACAGCCATAACCACGCCCGAGCATCACGTGCGCGTGCCAGCAGCACGACCTCCGCCGCAAGCGCCACCAGCACCAGCCCCGCAAGCGGCCACACCCAGCGCCCTTCGGCCGGCCCGCCGACTGCCAGCGAAGCGGCCAGCGCCGCCGCCTGCCAGGCACTCATCACGGGCCCGCCGCCGATTTCGACGTCGCGAAAATTCACCAGCCACAACCACGCCGCCACCACCAGCGGCGGCCCGAATAGCCACAAAAAGTGAGCAAGGCGCACACCCACGCTGCGCTCGTCGCGCGCAAGACGCAGCGCCCACCACACGGCCAGCGCGAGCAGCGTTGCGCCGAAACTCGCGTGGGCCAGCGTGCCGAGCATGGTTGCCAGCCAGAAGCCCAGCAGCGCGAAGCGCCGCCGGAATTTATCGTCGCGCGCACGCGCATGGGCCTCGAGCAACCACAAACTCGCCAGCGCGCACAACATCAGCACGCCGTAACCGCGCGCTTCGGAAGCGTAAGTGACGAGCAGAAACGACGGCACACACAGCAGTGTCACCAGCCATTGCGCACACCACCCGGCGCGGGCCAGCAAGTGGCGCGCGACCAGCACCGCCAGACTGCCGGCCACCACCGCCGGCAGCCGATACCAGCGCCAATCGACATCGACGCCGAGCGCATAAATCCACAGTGAATTGGTGAGGTGATTGGCTTCGTGGCGGATGCCGAAGAACACGTCGCCGAAGTTGTGCACACGATCGCGCACCGCCATCCATGACCAGATCTCATCCAGCCAGAAATCGCCCGCCGCTGCGCCGGCACGCAGCGCGAGCGCAAGGCAGAACACCAGCAGCGTGATGACGCCGGCGGCGCGCGGTGCAGGCGCCGCACTCATCTGGCAGCCGCGCCTGACGGCGGCCGCCAAAAGTTCACGCGCCGCAGGTCGGCACGCGCAGAGTCTGTCCTTCACGCAGCGCGTAACGCGGTGCCGACAGGCCGTTGATACTGGCGATGTCCTTGACCCCATTGCAGCCGTGCTTACGGGCGATGGTACTCAAGGTCTCACCTTTGCTGACTTTATGAGTCTGTTTGGCAGCGGCCGAGACGCTGGCGGTCGCGGTCGACGGCGCGCTGCGCGCGGGCGCTGCGGCACCTTTGACCGCGACCGTACGCACACCGATGCGCGGCGCGAGGCCGGGAATACGCGCTTCCTGCAGCGCCTGCAGACGCGCCACCATTTCCGGGGCGACGCAGTGGCGTTGAAACGCGGCGGCAGCGCGTGCCGGCGCTTCGAGGCGCGTGCCGGCCGGCAGACGGGCATTGGCTTCCCAGCGCGGATTGAGGTTACGGATGGTGCGGAACCAGCCGCGTTCATTGCCGTCCTGTCCGAGGCAGATACTGAGTTCGTTGAGTGACATCGTGCTGGCCAGGATGATCTCGCCGGGACGCTGGTCGACCTTGGGCCAGCGCAGACCGTAGTCTTCGGGATGCAGGAACAGCCACGCGGCGGCCAGCACCATCGGCACGTACTCGCGGGTCTCGGGCGACAGCGCCTGGAACACACGCGGATCCCAGAAACGGCGCGCGCCACCCTGGGAGAGTTTCACCATACGCGACTCACCGCCGTTGTAGGCGCCGAGCACCAGTTCCAGATCGTTGTTGAGACGTTTGAGCTGATCGTTCAGATACGCCGCATTGGCCTCGGTCGAGGCGGTTGGATCGAAACGTTGATCAAAACCATTGTCGGCACCGAGTCCGTAGCGTTTGCCGGTGGCGGGCATGAACTGCAGCAGACCCGAGGCACCGCTGGTCGAGACCGCATGCACCTTACCGCCCGACTCCTTGGCCATGATGCCGAACAGAATTGCTTCTGGCAGACCATTCTTGGCATAGGTCGGCCACATCTTGTAGCGCAGATACTGGTAGTTCTCGTAGGTATCGAGCAGTTGCGGGCGCATCCAGGTCAACCATTCACGCAACGCCGCGCGCAAGGGTTCATTGAATTCGATGAGTTCGCGCAGCTCATGTCCGTTCAACAGATTGACGCTGCGTTCACTCTCCGGCAGATCGGCCAGCAGTGGCGAACGCACACCGTCATCACTGCTGTCACCAGCGCTGGCAGCGCCGAGGCCGACCAGTGCGGCGGACTGTGCTTCGAGCAGAGCGTCCTGGGCTTTGACGATACGCGCCACAGCGCAACCCTGCATGGCCGCGCAGCGCTCGCTCGCAGCGTTCAAGCGTGCGCGGGCAGCAGCCAGATCATCGGCGGCGCTGGCCGCATCGCCCTTGCGTAATTTATCCAAGGCCTTTTCGCCCTGCACGCGCGCCGCGTCGCTGTCTTCGTATACGGCTTGAATGAACACTTCACTCGCCGCCGAAAGCGGACTTGGGCCAGCGCTGGCAGCGTTGGAAGCAGAGCGTGAACTGGGATGGTTACATGCCGACAACAGGAACAGCACCAGCACGAGCATCAATACGACATGAAAAGAGCGAGGCATGCACAGACTCCGGCAAAGGTCGCGGCAAAGGTAACGGCACACGCGTCGCACTGCAACGTCCGCGCCGCACGCTCGGCCATGACTAGCGTGCGGCGCAGCGCCTCATGCAATCTGTTCGAAGGCCTCGAACTTCGGCGCCGCCATTTCTTCGGCGAACCGCGCATAACTCCACGGCCAGCTGGCCGGCACACCGAATTTGTCGAGGTACCAGCTCTTGCAGCCCGTCGACCAGATCGCGCCCTTGGCCGCTTCAACGCGCGCCTTGTCGAACTCGGCAGTCGCGCTCGGGCTGGCACTGATTTCGCGGCACTCGCCATCGCGCAGCTTGTTCAGGATCTGAATCACGTAACCGAGCTGCATTTCGGCGATTTGAATGAGAGAGAAATTTCCGACCGGGCCGTTCGGACCGTTGAGCAGGAACATGTTGGGAAAACCCGGCACCGACAGCGACAGATAGGCGATGGGCCGGTCGGCCCACACGTCGTCGAGATTGATACCACCACGGCCGGTGACCACGGTCGGACGGATGAAGCGGTCGGCGCGGAAGCCGGTCGCCATCACCAGCACGTCGAGTTCATGCAAGCGTCCGTCGCTGGTGCGGATGCCGCCCGCTTCGACCTGCTCGATGCCCGCCGTCACCAGTTCGGCATTCTCATGCTGGATGGCCGCGTAGAAGTCCGACGAAAAAATCAGTCGTTTGCAGGCCGGACGATAGTCCGGGCGCAGCTTCTCGCGCAGCTCGGGGTCACTCACACTGCGTTCGAGATTCTCGCGACATGCCTTTTCAATGCTCGCCATTTCTTTCGAGTCGGCATTGATGACGGCGTTGGCGATGAAGTCGGTCATCATGCGTTTGGCTTCGTCGCGGATGCTCGTGATGCGCGACACATCGGCGGCGAAAGCGGCGCGCTCTTCACTGCTGTAGGCCGGATTTTCTATCGCCATCACCCACTGCGGGGTGCGCTGGAAAAGCTCGAACTTGGCGACCTTGTCGACCAGCGCCGAAGTGATCTGGATGGCGGTCGAGCCGGTGCCGATCACGCCCACTCGTTTACCTTCGAGGGCGACATCGTGATTCCAGCGCGCGCTATGGAAACACGCACCCTTAAAATCCGCGAGGCCGGCAATATCGGGCAGATTGGGGTAATGCAATACGCCGGTCGCCGCGATCACGGCATCGGCCGTGATTTGTTCGCCGTGGCTGGTGGTGAGCTGCCAGGCTGCGTTTTCGAACACGCAGCGCGTGATCTCGGTATTGAACCTGATCAGGGGCGTGACCTGATATTTGTCCGCCACGCCTTCAAAGTAGGCCTGAATCTCATGGCCCGGCGCGAACACATGGCTCCAATTGGGGTTCGGCTCAAAGGTATAGGTGTACAGATGGGCGGGCACGTCGCAGGCGATACCGGGATAGGTGTTCTCACGCCAGGTTCCACCGAGGCGCGCAGCCTTCTCGTAGATGACAAAATTGTGATAGCCCGCTTCGCGCAGCTTGATGGCAGCCAGAATGCCGGCCATGCCGGCACCGATCACGACAATGCGCAAATCGCGCCCTTTACCTTGAGACATCGAACAACTCCTCGCATTTGAAATGGCGTGCCGCGCGCGGCGCTGCGGCGTATCGCCTGAGTACACTGGGTCGGCCGCGGCAACTCAAGCCCGACAGGGCCGGGCGCATGATCCTGCTCAAACACGGGGAGCGACATGCCGGGGCTGCCCAGGCGGGCAGGATGACGATTAAGATGGAGGCGGACAAGACTTTCCGGTGGGCCTCCATGCAAAGTCAGCGCTCGGCAAGCAACAGGGCGACAAATCGTGCCCTGCGTGGGTGCGCGCGCTGTGGGGCCCGCGGGCCGTGGCCACGCGCCGGCCAATGAACGAACGCGACCAGCACGACCACCTCCTGACCGCCGCCGGCGTGCGCATGCCGCGCCTGATCTACGGCACCGCCTGGAAAGCCGCGCGCACCGCGGCGCTGGTCGAGGCGGCGCTGCGCGCCGGCTTTCGCGGTATTGATACCGCCGCGCAGCCCAAACATTACGACGAAAGCGGTGTCGGTGCCGGCCTCGCCGAGGCCGGCCTGCCGCGCGCATCACTGTATGTGCAGACCAAGTTCACGCCGCCGGGCGGCCAGGACCGCAACCAGTTGCCCTATGCCCTGACGGCACCGCTCGCGAGCCAGGTCGAACAGTCACTGGCATCGTCGTTACGCAATCTCGGCTGCGACTATGTCGATGGCCTGATACTCCATTCACCGCTCGCCAGTCGCGCCGAGACCTTGCTCGCGTGGCGCGCGATGGAGC
>CAMCBY010000174.1 GCA_945873015.1 Klebsiella pneumoniae | reverse complement strand
TGAGAAGCGGCTGTCGGTAGCTTCGGCGTAGCCGTTGTTTTCGAATACAAAAACGACTGGCAGTTTCCATACCGTAGCGAGATTCATCGCTTCGAATACGGTGCCCTGATTGGACGCGCCGTCGCCACAGAACACCACCGCGATGCCGCCTTTGCCTTTACGTTTGGCGGCCAGCGCAGCACCACACACCAAGGGCGGTCCGCCGCCGACAATGCCATTGGCGCCCATCATGCCGGTGTCGAGATCGGCGATGTGCATCGAGCCGCCCTTGCCATGACAGGTGCCGGTGCGTTTGCCGTAGATCTCGGCCATCATGCCCTTGACCTCCACACCCTTGGCGATGCAGTGGCCGTGACCGCGATGGTTGCTGGCGAGCTTGTCATCGTCACGCAGATGCATGCCGACGCCGGTCGCCGAGGCTTCCTCGCCGGCATACAGATGTACGAAACCCGGAATGCCGCCCTTGGCGAATTCGACATGGACCCGGTCCTCGAATTCGCGAATGGTTTTCATTGTGCGATACGCGTCGAGCAGATCCTCGACGGACAGTGCCTGCGCCATGATTGTCTCCCCTTAAAATGATGTGTCCCGGCCACGGCCATTGCAGCCGCGGCTGGAATCCGCACGACCAGGCATGCCTGGTGGCGTCGATGCAAGCGCTGGCAAGTCTGCCCCGCTGCCTCGTCGTCGCGTCGTGGACGCGCGTAGCGGTAAAGACTATAACAACGCAAGCGACCGCGTGTAGCCATTTTTCTGGCGCGCCGTCGCAACCACATGACCCGCATCAAGTCCTGGAGTGAGTGATGGAATTTCGCGATCTGATCCTGCGTCTGACGCAGGCCATCGTGCGCGGCGATGGTGCTGCCGCGGCCGCCTGTTTCACCGACGATGGCGTCTATCACGACGTCTTTTACGGCGCTTTCGCCAAGGCCGACATCCCGCGCATGGTCAGCGACTATTTCCATCGCGACGCGAGCAACTTTATCTGGGACATCCACCATCCGGTCAGCGACGGGCAGTGCGGTTATGCGCGCTACGTATTCAGCTACGACGGGCGCATGGCGGGCGCGGAAGGGCGGCGCGCGCTGTTCGAAGGGGTGTCGATATGTGAATTGCGTGATGGTCTGTTGCTGAGTTACCACGAGGTCGCGAATGCCGCGCCGGGCCTGTCGATGCTCGGTTTTGCGCCTGAGCGCCTGGCCAAGGTCGTCGAGCGGCAAGGCCGCGAATTGGCCGCGCGCGGCGAAGCGGCCCATCACGGCGCGCGGTAAAAATGTCGAGCTTAGCGAGCCGCGATTTGTTCGCGCAGCCCTTCACCGCGGCGGATTTTGCCACCGCCGCCCAGGAAATCTATACCGCGCTGCTGCCGACCCCGCAGCTCGCCTGGCCGCTGCTCGCCGAACGTTGTGGCTGCGAGGTGTGGGTGAAACACGAGAACCATCTGCCGACCGGCGCGTTCAAGGTGCGTGGTGGCCTGTGGTTCATGCGCCAATTACGCGAAGCCCAGCCCGAGCTACGCGGTGTGGTGGCGGCGACCCGTGGCAATCACGGCCAGAGCATCGCGTTTGCCGCGCAGCGCCACGACCTCGCGGCAGTGGTGGTGGTGCCGCATGGCAATAATCCGGACAAGAATCGTGCGATGCGCGCGCTCGGCGCGGAGTTGATTGAGCACGGCGAAGATTTCAACGCGGCGCTCGACCATGCCGCCGTGCTGGCGTCCGAGCGCGGTTTTTACGCCATGCCGTCTTTCCATCCGCTGTTGGTGCAGGGCGTCGGTACCTATGCCTATGAATTGCTGCGCGCGCTGCCGCAACTCGATACGGTTTATGTGCCTATCGGGCTCGGCTCGGGTATCGCCGGCATGTTGGCGGCACGCAACGCGCTCGGGCTCGCGACCGAAGTGGTCGGCGTGGTGTCAGCTCATGCGGACGCCTATGCGCAGTCCTTTGAGCGCGGGGAGGTCGTCAGCACCGGCAGTGCTGACACACTTGCGGATGGTCTTGCGGTGCGCGTGCCGTCGGCACAGGCGCTCGACTATTTGCGCAGCGGTGTGGCGCGGGTGGTGCGCGTGAGCGACGACGAAGTGCTGGCCGCGATGGCGGAGTTGTTCGCCGCCACCCACAACCTCGCCGAAGGGGCGGGCGCCGCGCCGCTCGCGGCGCTGATCAAGGAACGCGATGTGATGCGCGGCCGCCGTGTGGCGGTGGTATTGTCGGGTGGCAATGTCGACAGCGCCACGCTGCGACGGGCGCTCACCCCTCAGGCACCCGCCGCGCCGGCGGGTGCCTGAGGTCGTGAAACCTTATGGCGCGCTGCGGCGATACATCGTCGTGAGATTTTTATCTACGAGTATTCGGGGGATTACACGCAATGCGACTCGAAGGTTCCTGTCACTGCGGTAAAGTGAAATTCAGTCTCCGCTCGAGCCATCCCTACCCGTTCAATATCTGCTATTGCTCCATCTGTCGGAAAACGGCGGGTGGCGGCGGCTACGCCATCAATCTGGGTGGCGACAGCGCCACGTTCAAGGTGCGCGGAGCCAAGTTCGCCAAGGTCTATCGGGCCATGATGGCGGCGGAGGGCGGTGGCCGCGCCAAGCGCAGTCCGGCTGAGCGTCATTTCTGTGGCGAATGCGGGAGCGCACTGTGGGTGTGGGATCCGCGCTGGCCTGAGCTCATCCATCCGTTCGCATCCGCTATCGACAGCGAATTGCCGGCAGCGCCGGAACGCACCCATCTCATGCTGGGATCAAAAGCGGGCTGGGTGCCAGTGCTGACCGGCAAACGCGATAAACGTTTCGACGAGTACCCACGCGAGGCGATTGCCGAGTGGCATCAACGCCTGAGTCTCGAAACCCCGGACGACTGAAAACCGCTGCCAGACAAGGAGCGTCAGTGATGTACCTGCCCAGATATTTCGAACAGACCGATACCGGAGCGCTGCTGACGCTGGCGCGCGCCCATCCACTCGCGACCTTGGTATTCCAGGGCGAAGGCGGCCTGCTCGCCAATCACATCCCGTTGTATGTCGACGATGAGTTCAGCCTGCTGCGCGGGCATGTCGCACGCGCCAACCCGCTGTGGCGACAACTCGGCGCAGGCGTGCCCGCGCTGGCGATTTTTCACGGCGCCGAGGGCTATGTGTCGCCCTCGCTTTATCCGAGTAAAGCCCTACACGGCGAGGTAGTACCGACCTGGAATTATGCCGTGGTTCACGTGCACGGCCTGCTCCGTGCGGCCGAGGACCGCGCCTGGATTCGCGCGCTGCTCGATACCCTCACCGCGAGCCACGAAAACCAGCGCGCGCAACCCTGGCAACTCGACGATGCGCCGGCGGCCTACGCGGAGCGCATGCTGGCCGCGGTGGTCGGTATCGAATTGCGGGTGGAAACCCTCACCGGCAAATACAAATTGAGCCAAAACCGCGAGCCCGCCGACCGCGCCGCCGTCCAGCAGGAGGTCGCGACCAGTGAACTCGGCGCACTCATGGCGCTGGCCGAGTGCGCCCGGAGCGGCGATTGAGGGTCTCGGCGCGTGTGTCAGCGCTCGCCGGGCGGAGCCGGTGGCGCGGCGCTCTCGGCCCAGCCGAGGCATTGAGTGCGGCGGTGGCGGCCACGCGCGAAGTGCATGAGACGTTTGCACAGCGCATAGATTTTAAAGAAACCCGCCACCACCCGTCGGTCGGTTGTAGTCAAGGGGCGGTAGGCACAGATCAGTTTGTCGTCTTGCTGGCCGTCATCAATGAAACGGATGAGTCCGCGCACCGGCACCTGCAGGCGTTGACCGGCGGGCAGGCGCGGACCGAGCACGACCGCGTCCTGCGCGTCGCCATCGGCCGCAGGCAGGCAGGGTACCGAGCCATAGTTGAACGGACAGGGCAGCGGCGAGAGGAATTCGATCGCGCCGTGTGCGTCGCGCTTGACGAAGCTGCCACGCGGCACCTCGATACGCACGTCGACATGGTGGTCGAGGCCGGGGGGCGAGGGGCTCACAGGGCGCGCGGGGGTGGTCAGTGTGGCGTGCTCGAAAATCTCGAAGTTGCGGCATTGTGCCACGGTTCGAGCGGGGTGCCGGCAGTGCCAGGCAACCGTCGGAGTGTGAACTTTTGCGCCAAACAGGTCATAACGCGACTTGGTTCGTGGGCGCGGGTGCGCCTAATGGGTAATGTGCGCTCTACGGCCTGCCCCGCGATTGCGACCTTGTCGCCGCGCCGCCGCGCCGTCCAATGAGCACCGACGAACAGAGAATGCTGCAGGCGGCCGTCCATCTCACCAGCGAACCCGGCGAAGCGAAGATCGCAGAATTTCGCAGCCTGGTATTGTCGCGCTTTCTGTATATCGCGACGGCGCTGTCGCTGTTTGTGTTGCCCGCCTATTGGGTTATCGGCCTCAATGGCCTGACCGTGTCCTCCTGCCTGTTCTTCCTGGGCATTTTTGCCTTGTGTTATCTGCACAATGTGCGGCATGTGGCCCGCGAGCTGTGCGGCCAGGCATTGATCGCCTTGTGTGTGGTCATCACCTGGGTCGGAATCTATTTCGGCAGCGAACTCATCGACAACAAACCCTGGCAGATGCTGGTGCCGATGGTGGCCTATCTGGTCGCCGGCAGTCGGAGTGGCACCTGCTGGGTGGGCTTGCACCTGCTCGGTATGCCGCTCGCGTTCTACCTGCACCGTCATGCCTACGAACCGCTGTCGGTTGTGATCCTGTTGTTGGCCTATCCGACCCTCGCCTACGCAATGTATGTTTTTACGCGTTCCAATGAATCGAACATCCGCACCATCAGCCGGCTGTCCCACACCGATTCACTGACCAAAACCTACAATCGGCAGTTGTTCGAAGAGTTGTTCGTCAACATGTTCAACCGCGCGCGTCGTGGCAATGAGCCGCTGGCGGTTTACATGATCGACATCGATCATTTCAAGAAATACAACGACAACTACGGTCATATCGCCGGTGACCGCGCACTCAAACAGGTCGCCGAGGTGATCCGTGGTTCGGCGCGCCGTGCGAGCGACTTGGTGTTTCGTTACGGTGGTGAAGAGTTCTGCGTGGTGTCGTCGGGCGTCAACAGCAGCGACGCCTTGTTCATTGCCGAGTCCATTATCGATGGTGTGCGCGATCTGAATACACCGCATGCGAGCGGCGAAAACGGCCAACTGACGGTCTCCATTGGTCTGACTTATGCGCGTGGCCTCGACGGATTCGACACCGAAGCCTTGCTGCGGCGTGCCGATCGTGCCCTGTATGCGGCCAAGACCGGTGGCCGTGATCGCATTGAGATTGACGGTGACGATGTGCCGCCCATTCCGGAGCTGGCCGCCGCGTCGTGAGCGCCGCCTCGTTTCCCGATCATTTTTCGGCGCTGGCGAGTGCCTACGGCGAGTTCCGCCCTGAATATCCCGACGCGCTGTTCGACCACCTGGCACAACTCGCACCGACGCGGGAGCTCGCATTTGACTGCGCCACAGGCAACGGCCAGGCCGCGATGCCGCTGGCGGCGCGGTTTCGTCATGTGGTCGCGAGTGACGCCAGCGCCGCACAACTGGCCGAAGCGCGTCCGATGGCGAATCTCAGCCTTTGTGTGGCCAGCGCCGAGCGCTTGCCCTTGGCGGGCGACAGCGTCGATCTGGTGACAGTCGCACAGGCCCTGCATTGGTTTCGTCTGCCGGAATTTTTCAGCGAGGTGCGCCGCGTATTACGTGAACGCGGTGTGCTCGCAGTGTGGACCTATCACCTGTTCAGCGTGACTCCGGCTATCGATAGCATGGCGAGACACTTCAACCGCGAGGTGGTGGGGCCTTACTGGCCGCCGCAACGACGCCTGGTGGAACAAGCCTACAGCGCGATTGATTTTCCGTTCGCCGAACTCCATACCGCTGCGGTGCCGATGAGTGTGACCTGGAGTGTCGATCATCTGCTCGCTTATCTCGGCACCTGGTCGGCAGTGGCGCAATACCGTCGCCAGCGCGGCGACGATCCATTGGCCGATTTCGGGCCGGCGCTGCGAGCCGCATGGGGCGACACGGCGCAGCGTGAGGTGCGTTTCCCCTTGACCGTCAAAACCATGCGCAAACAATAGCGTCGCGCGCAGACGCGGGGGAAAAAAATGGGAGGCCGCAGCCTCCCGTGTGGATTCCCTGCGGCGCTCAGCTCAGCTCAGCGTCGAGAGAAATTCCCGCACACAGGCGTTAAACGCGTCGGGGGCTTCGATGTTGCTCAAATGCCCGGTGTCAGGCAGCTCCAGCAACCGTGCATTGGCGATGTTTTCCGCCATCTTGCGCGCTATCGCCGGCGGCGTGAGTTTATCGTCGGCGCCCACGATGATTTGCACCGGCACGGTGATGATGCTGACATCGGTCACCGGCTGATACATCGTCATCGCTTCGATGGTTTTGATATACGACTCTTTGTGCAGCAGCGAAATGCTGTCGATGAGTTGCTGTACTACCTCCGCCGATGCTTTGGGCGAAACCAGTGTGCGCGCCACGGCCGGCGCGATGTCGGCGGGCTGTTTACCCTCGACCAATGGCTGACGCCGCTCGCGCACAAAACGCTCGCGACCTTCCTGAGTGAAAGATGCGTCAAAACCCGGAAAGGTATCGACCAGCAGCAGGCTGCGCACACGATCTGCATGGCGCTCATAAAAATCGAGCACGATACGGCCACCCATCGACAGGCCGCACAAATCGGCGCGCTCGACCCCAAGATGGTCGAGCAGACGCAGCAGATCATCGGCAAAGTCGGTGAACGCGAGCGGGCCGGCGTAGTCGTCGCTGTCGCCGTAACCACGCGCATCCCACGCCACTACGCGGCACACCTCGGCGAGGCCGCGCAACTGTCCCGCCCAGTTGCGTCGATTGCCGCCTATGCCATGCAGGCAGACCAGCGTTTCACCGCTGCCTGCAATGTCGTAGGCAATACGCGGTGCGCCCGGTACGAACGCAGTGACGACCGCCATGCTCACGCGTTATCGCCGTCCCACGGCAACGCCATGTGCTGGTTGTCCGGCGTTTCCACCCGTACCGGCGCCATCGCAAGCGCCGCCATGATGTAAAGCTCACCATCCCCATCGTTGCAGATCTGATGGGTCACGCCGGCCGGAATGACCAGCGTTTCATCTTCCTTGAAGCGGTATTGCTCACCGTTGTAATGGCACACTGCCGCGCCCTTCAGACACACGATCACTTCCTCGCAGTCATGACGATGAACCGGGGTCGCCGCGCCGGCAGCGATGGTCTGGCGCCACATTTCAATGCTCGCGAGTCCATCGCGGCCACCGGCCAGAGTCTTGTGCTCGAGGCCCGGCAGATGATGGGTCTTCAGGGCCGAATTCTGGTTAACGCGCATGGTGGTCCTCCGCTTTCAAGTTTGATGGCAGCTGCTTGAATATACGAAATCGCGCCCGCCGTCGAGTCTGGCAGGCGCTGCGAGGCGGGGCTGCCGAAACTCAGGCGCCCTTGCGGGTGGCCTGCCCGGCGGTGTCGAGCTCACCGCGATGGTGGGCGAGGAAATGCTCGGCGGCAGCGGCGCCCATGTACTTGCGCAACAGCAGCGGTTCGGTCTGGGCCAGATCGACCCACAACAGGCAGTCGATGGCGTTGTTGAATTCAGGGTCGACATTGAAGCCGAGAATGCGGCCATTGAGTTTGAGGTACTGACGCAGCAGCACCGGGATGCCGACGTCCTGTTCCTCGACGGTGCTGAGCAGTGTCGCAATGATGCGCAGATCGCTGACGTTCAAATCGACCAGGGTGGTACTGCGGTCACTGCGCGGAAACGGCTGCCGGGGTTTCACCAGACTGGCACGCTCGGGTTCCATACGATTGCGCTGCAGAAAGCGCACCATCAATTGCTGCGAGACCGGATGGTAGTCATTGCTGATGCTGACCGGCCCGAACAGCACACGGTAGCGTGGATGGCGCGCGACATAGGCGCCGATGCCTTTCCACAGCAGCATGAGCGACGAATAATTGCGCTGATGTTCGGGACGCACAAACGAGCGGCCGACTTCGAGTGCCGAATGCAGCTCGGCTTCCAATGGTCGCTCGAGACGGAACAGTGT
>CAMCBY010000173.1 GCA_945873015.1 Klebsiella pneumoniae | reverse complement strand
GCGCCGCGCCGTTGGGAAAAACCCTCGGACCACGCGCCGGTGGTGGCGCGCCTGCAGCTATGACTGACACAATCCTTAACTCAAGTTTCGGCCAATGTGTCGACTGATTCGCGCCTCGAAAGCGCAGCGCTCAGTAGTCTTGACCCATGAGCATTGATAACCAAGACGAAGATTTCCCGTTCGACCAGTGGGTCAGCCTTGCCCGCCACGATCCGAATGCGTTCGAATCGGCGCGTCGCCAAGTTCTGCAGAGCCTGATCGAATCCGCACCACTGTCCCAGCGTCGCCGGCTCGAAGGCCTGCAATGGCAAATCGACCGCGAGCGCGAGCGGGCCGACAATCCGCTGGGGGCCTGCCTCAAGATCTCGAGTCTCATGTGGGACAAGGTACTGGGCGAAGGTGGGTTGGTGGACAACCTTGAGCAGCTCGCCGGGGTCAAGCCGGTGCGCGAACAGCCCACTCGCCAGGCAACGGTACTGCCCTTCGCGCGACGCACAGACTAGGCCTGGTGTCTTTGCGCCTTGCAATGCTACGGGACGAGACCTAGAATTCGGGCCCTTTTGCGAGCTATCGAGCAGCGTCCATGAAATCGGATACCCATCCCAAATACCACGACATCACGGTCAAGTGCAGCTGTGGCAACACCTTCCAGACGCGCTCGACGCTACACAGCGAGCAGCTGCAACTGGACGTGTGCTCGTCCTGCCACCCGTTCTATACCGGTCAGCAGAAGGTGGTCGATACCGCCGGCCGCATCGACAAGTTCCGTCGCAAGTACGGCGGCCCGGCCTGAGACCCTGACCCGCGCCTGCTCGGCAGCGCGGGGCTCTCGACATCTCTATAAGTGGCGCGTTTTAACGCGCCGCTTGCGTTTCTGGGCCTCGCGTATCGACCGCATGAGATTTTTTTTCTGAGCCACGGCACCAATTTGCGCCCGGTCTGGAACCAAGCTCAAATCCCTTAGTCACATCATCACGTTCGCCAGAACGAGCCGGCCACCCCCCTCCCAAGGCCGGCGACGCCCGATCCCCCAATCGGGCAACAAAGTGGCCCCGGTCAGTCCGTCCCCCTGACAGCCTGCACCGGGGCCCTTTTTTTCACTCCAACTGCAACCACGTCGCCAGCACCTGCCAGGCCTGCGCGGTGCCATCCTGCTTCAAGGCCGAAAACAATTGCGCGCTGGCCGCCCAGCCTTGTTTAGCGATGGTGGCGGTCACTTGATGGAGCGTCGCGGTGGCGGGTCCACGCCCGAGTTTGTCGCACTTGTTCAACAAGACGTGGGCTGGCACGCCTGCGTGACTACACCATTCCAACACCGCGACGTCCTGCGGCTTGAGCGGATGGCGGATGTCCATCAGCAGAATGAGGCCTGACAATGAGGCGCGGGTCTCGAGGTATTCAGGCAACGCTTCTTCCCAGTGGGCGCGCATCGCCTTGGCGACCTTGGCGTAGCCAAAACCGGGCAAGTCGATCAGACGCCGCCCATCGTCGAGTTCAAACACGACGATGTGCTGGGTGCGGCCCGGCGTACGGCTGGTGCGAGCCAGGCCGCGCTGCGCGCACAGCACGTTAAGGGCACTGGATTTGCCCGCGTTAGAGCGGCCCGCGAAAGCGATCTCGCGCCCGACATCCGCTGGCAGAAGGCGGGCTTCGGGCACACTCAGGGTGAACTGCGCCTGCTTGAGCAGCTTGCGCGCCCGCTCTGTTCCGTTCTCTATCATTCGCTCGTCCCGCCGTTCGCCGCATTGCGCTGATTTGCCGTACGCATTAGTGCAGATCACGGCGTCGTCCCGTATATAATCACGCCTGACTTCCCGCAAGCGAGAGCAAGAGATGCATAAGAGGAACGCGTTCCTGGCGGTGGCCGTGCTATGCGTGGCGTTCGCCGCCACCGCGGCTCAGGCTGATGGCAAAGCCAAGGCGATGGTGTGTACAGCCTGCCACGGTGCCGATGGTAACAGCAGCAATCCGATCTGGCCGAACCTCGCAGCCCAGAATCCGGCCTACATCGTTGCCCAGTTAAAAGCCTTCAAGGCGGGTACCCGCCAGAACGCGTCGATGGCCCCGATGGTGGCCTCGCTCGAACCCGGCGACATGGTAGAGATTGCAGATTTTTTTGCCGCCCAGACCTTGAAGGTCAAACCACTTGCCGCCGACCAGGTCGCGGCAGCGGAAGCCGGCCAGAAACTCTACCGTGGTGGCGATGCCGAGCGCGGCATTCCGGCCTGTATGGCCTGCCACGGTCCTGATGGCGGCGGCAACCCGGCGTCCGGTTATCCGGCACTGCGCGGGCAGCAGTTCGACTATACCGTCGCGCAGTTGCAGAACTATCACAATGGCACGCGTCAAACCGATGCTCAGCAGATGATGCGCACGATTGCGAAACGTCTGACCGAGGACGACATCAAAAATCTGGCGCGCTATGTGTCCGCGTTGCATTGAGGCCGCCTTTTCGCGCAGCGTCAGGCCTGACGCTGCGCGGGATTGCCCCGACGCCACAACAGTAGGTAAGCGACAACCATGAAGCTACACAACATCTTATGTTCAGTCTTGCTGGCACTGCTGGCCGTGACGAACAGCCCGGCGCAAGAATATGTTGCCGGTCAGCATTACCAGGCAGTGAAGCCGCCGGTGGCAACTTCCGCCGCCGCTGGTAAGGTCGAGGTGCTAGAGCTGTTCTGGTACGGCTGCCCGCATTGCTACGCGTTTGAGCCGCAATTGTCGGAGTGGGTCAAGAACAAACCCGATTACGTCGAATTCGTGCGCGTGCCGGCGGTGTTTGCCCACAACTGGGAAATTCACGCGCGCGGCTATTACGCGGCACAGCAACTCGGGGTGCTGGAGAAAATCCACCAGCCGCTGTTCGACGCGATGCATAAACAGGGGCGCAAAATATTCTCCGAGGAAGATTTGACCCAATTTGTAGTGGAGCAGGGAGTCGATGGTGAAGCGTTCAAGAAGGCCTACAACTCCTTCGACGTGGATACCAAGACCCGCCACGCGATCGCGCTGACCCGCGAATACGGCATTACCGGCGTACCGGCCGTCATCATCAATGGAAAATACCGCAGCAGCGCCCAGGAAGCGGGCGACTTCACCACGCTGTTAAAGCTGGTCGGATCGCTGGCCGATAAGGAACACAAGCGGTAACGATTCGCACGGACAGCGCGAATTCGGTCAGAGAAGTGCCACACTTCTCTGACCTTGCGAGTCTCTTTCAGTCTTGAGACCTTACCGGCAGGTGTGCCACCTCTGCGTCGTATACGTACATGTTACGGATACGGTGTGATGGCGGCGCGAACGTCCCCTACGACGTCGGAACAGTAATGTCGGTCTCCCAATTGAACGGCACCATCACCAATCCCGAAGCCCCGCCCCCACGTCGTGATGGGGTGGCTGATCGCGCCGCCTCGGAAACCATCTCGCGACTGCAACGCGGCATCCTCCGCCTGGCACTGGCCTACCACGGACGCAGCGCCGACCTCGACAAGAAACTCAAGGAGCTCGGCGGTCTGGTCCGGGCCGGACGACGCGATGCGGGGCTGCAGCGCCTGATCGACGAAATCGTCAACACCATCGTCACCTTGAATCTCGAACCGGTGTCGCGTACCAGCGCGACAGCCCCGAGCGCAGCGCAGGCCAGCTCTCACGAGGACAGCGCGCAACCCGGTCTTTTCGAGCATTTCATCGATCACCTGCAATTGCCGCCCGCGCTGCTGCTTGAAGTGGAACGCGTGCGCAAACGCATCGAGGCCAAGGCCGATACTGCCGAACTGCTGGAGCAGGTCGAGCAGGCGTCTGCCGCCATTTCCGAACGATTGGCGCAGGCCGCCGACAACAAACGCACACTCGACAGCGCACGGCAATCGCTGCTTGATCTGATCGACCGCATCCCGGTGTCACGCAATCTGGCCGGCGAAGCGGCGCAACTGCGTCGCACCATCGAAACCATCGCCAGTGCCGAGCAAATTCGCCCCTGCACCACCGCGCTCGCGCAGTTGGTGGGCAAATTGCGCGAGGAAATGCAGGTCGAACTCGACAGGCTCGCGGAGTTCCTGCGCGGCACCGCGCGCCGCTTGCAGGAATTCGAACAGGTCATGCAGCGCTCGCGCGAAATGTATGCCGATAGCGCTGCCGATGCCCTGCAGCTCAGTGAGACCATCTGCGTGGGCGTGCGCGAAGTGCGCGTCAGCGTCGGCGAAGCCGACAATCTGGACGCGTTGAGAGAACTCATCGAGGGTAAGCTCGAAGTCATCGACAGCGGCCTGACCCAGTTCGTCTCGACCCAGACGCAGCGTGCCGCCGAAGCCGGTGATGTCATCGAGCGTATGAGTCATCGGCTCAAAGACCTCGAACAGCAAGCGATGCATCTGCGTGAGGATCTTGAGGTCCAGCACGCTCGGGTGTTGATGGATCCCTTGACCGGCATTCTTAATCGGGCCGGTTATACCGAGATGGCGACCAAACATTTTGCGCGCTGGAAACGCTACGGCGGTGCGCTGAGTCTGGCGGTGATCGACCTCGACCTGTTCAAGGAGATCAACGATCGTTACGGCCATGCGGCGGGCGACAAGGTGTTGGCAACGGTCGCGTCCAAGCTCAAGGAAGTGATCCGCGAGAGCGACGTATTGTGTCGCTTTGGTGGTGAAGAGTTCGTGCTGCTGCTGCCGGAAACTTCGGTAGCTGACGCGCACACCATGCTTGAAAAGCTGCGCAGTCATATTGCCGACTGCCCGTTCCGGCACAAAGACACGCCGGTGCGCGTCACCATGTCCTGCGGGGTCGCTCAATTCCAGGCCGCCGACAGCGTGGACAGCGTCTTTGAACGTGCCGACCAGGCGATGTACGCCGCTAAACAAGGCGGCCGTAACCGCGTCTGTACCGAACTCGATCCGGTACCGGAGCCACCTCACCCCCTCGACTGAACACGCAGCCCAGGCGCACTGCCCACGCCGGACTGCGCATACCCGTGCGCGTGACGAGAAGCGGTCTCAAAATAGCTGCGCTTGCCATTTTGCGCGTCGGCGGTGCTCGAAATCCTCACGTATTTCTGTATACGCTGCGGTTTCTCCGCGCCGGCGACGCACAAACTGACTGCGCTCGCTTAATTTTGAGACCGCTTCTAAGATTGCGGTTTCGTCATATCTTGGTCATAAATTCATCACATACTTCGCGCAGTCCAATCGCCCCAGGGGAGAAACCCACGTGTTCCAACGCCAGATTTCCGGCCTCGCCGCGCTCCTGCTCGGCGGCGCCATCCTGACTGCCCACGCCGAAGATGCGGCGGGAGGTCACCAGCCTTACCAGACCCAAACCGGCGTCTCCGGTAACGTCACCAGTGTCGGTTCCGACACCCTCGCCAACCTCATGACCCTGTGGGCGGAGCAATTCAAGCGCTTCTACCCGAGCGTCAACATCCAGATTCAGGCCGCCGGCTCAGCCACCGCGCCGCCCGCGCTGACCGAAGGCACTTCCAATCTCGGCCCCATGAGCCGCCTCATGAAGTCCAACGAGCTGGAAGCTTTTGAAGCGAAATACGGCTACAAGCCGACCGCAGTGCCGGTCGCGGTCGATGCGCTGGCGGTGTTCGTACACAAGGACAACCCGGTCAAGGGCCTGACCATCGAACAGGTCGACGCGATCTTCTCGGCAACCCGCCAGTGCGGCCACGCCAGTGACATCACCAAGTGGGGTGAACTGGGTCTGGCCGGCGAATGGGGCAGCCGCACCATCCAGCTCTACGGCCGTAACTCGGTGTCCGGCACCTACGGCTATTTCAAGGAACACGCGCTGTGCAAGGGCGACTTCAAGAACAACGTCAATGAGCAACCGGGTTCGGCTTCGGTCGTGCAGGGCGTGACCAAGTCACTGAACGGCGTCGGCTACTCGGGCATTGGCTATCGCACCTCCGGGGTGCGCGCGGTACCGATAGCAGACAAACAGGGCAACATGAAGGAAGCCACCGAAGAGAACGCGCTGGCTGGCAAATACCCGCTCAGCCGTTATCTGTTCATCTATGTCAACAAGGCACCCAACAAACCGATAGCGCCGCTCGAGCGCGCCTTCCTGCGCATGGTGCTGTCGAAAGAGGGCCAGGAAATCGTGACCAAGGACGGCTATATCCAGGTGCCGACCAAGATCACCGAGAAACAGTTGGCGACCGTGCTGGGCGACTGAACCGCACGACCTGACTGACGTTCAATACCGGGCCATTGGCCCGGTATTTTTTTGCGCGCCTGGCGCCCTTGCTCCCTTACCATGCGGGTATCCGTATTCCCGTGCCGTTAAGCCCATGACCGACGAACCCCGCGCTTCACGTGACCCGCTGCACGGCATCACCCTGGAAGCCATCCTGACTGCCCTGGTGGCGCGCCACGGCTGGGCCGAGATGTCACGCCGCATTCCGGTGCGCTGTTTTTTCAATGAGCCATCGGTCAAATCGAGCTTGAAATTCCTGCGCCGAACGCCGTGGGCCCGCGAGAAAGTAGAAGCCTGGTACGTTGAGGACTGCAAACGCGCACCCTGAACAGCCCGAAGCCGCGCGGCTGAAGCCTTACCGCCGGCGCGTTACATTGAGGCTCGCCGCTGCACGTTCCGGCCGTCGAATGTGATCAATGTGTTCGAGCGGGAGCTCGGTCCTGGCAATCACGCGCCGTAATACGAAGCTCGAATGTACGCCGGTCACACCCTCGATGCGGGTCAGACGGCCGAGCAGGAACTCTTCGTAATAAGTCATATCCGGCAAAACCGCCTTCAACAGATAGTCGGCAGCCTGCCCTGTGACGATGCTGCATTCGATGACCTCTGGAAAACCCTGCACTTCGCGCTCAAACGTGGCGAAACGCTCGGGCGTGTGACGGTCCATGGTGATGCCTATCATGGCGGTGATGTTGAGGCCGAGGGCAGCCTGGTTGAGCAAGGTGACATGGCGGTCGATGACCCCCGATTCCTCCAACTGGCGCACGCGACGCGAGCAGGGCGTTGGCGACAGACCGATCTTGTCGGCGAGTTCGAGGTTGCTGATACGGCCATTGGCCTGCATCTCGGCAAGGATACGTTTGTCGATGCGGTCGAGTTTCATGGTGCGGGACCCACAGATGAGGGCAGATAATCGGATTTCGACAGTTTGCAGCGCTTTTCCCTACTCACCAAGATTTTATTAGAGAGTAATTGCAAAACCTTCCTCTGATCCAGACTAATTCGCCATCTTTCACTACCAGCCGCTCGTTATACTTCCCCCCGTTCGCGGTGCCCGGCCCGCGCCGGCACTTTAAACGCCAGGCTCCGCCAGCCCGCTGTATTCAATCGTCAGCCGCGCCGCGCGCGCGCCAGAAGGAAGTCCCATGAGCGCTTTCGATCATCGTAAATACAAGCCCTACGCCCCCATCCAGTTGCCGGACCGCACTTGGCCCGAGCGGGTGCTGGAGTCCGCGCCGCGCTGGTGCAGCGTTGATCTTCGCGATGGCAACCAGGCGCTGATCGAGCCGATGAACGTCGCGCAGAAACTGCAGTTGTTCGGGCAGCTCGTGAAAGTCGGCTTCAAGGAAATCGAAATCGGTTTCCCGGCCGCTTCGCAGCCGGATTTTGATTTTGTGCGCCGCCTGATTGACGACAAACTGATCCCGGACGACGTCACCGTACAAGTCCTGACCCAGGCCCGTGAAGAATTGATTGCCCGTTCCTTCGAAGCCTTGCTGGGCGTCAAACGTGCCATCGTGCACCTGTACAACTCGACTTCGACGGTGCAGCGCGAGCAGGTTTTTGAACTCGACCGCGCCGGCATCAAGGGCATCGCTGTGCAGGGCGCGCAATGGGTGAAGGCCCACGCTGCCCGCCATCCGAATACCGAGTGGGTGTTCCAGTATTCGCCCGAGAGCTTCACCGGCACCGAGCTCGATTTCGCAGTGGAGATCTGCGATGCAGTGGTTGAGGTCTGGCAGCCGACGGCGGCCAAGCCCTGCATTCTCAATCTGCCCTCGACCGTCGAGATGGCGACGCCCAATGTCTATGCCGACCAGATTGAATGGTTCTGCCGGCATGTGCAGCACCGCGAGGCGGTGATCATCAGTCTGCATACCCATAACGATCGCGGTT
>CAMCBY010000172.1 GCA_945873015.1 Klebsiella pneumoniae | reverse complement strand
GGATTTTTTTCTGGAGGCGCGGACCGTTCAGCCGCCGCAGTCAAAAGCCACGCTGCCGTCGGCATCATCATCCGGCCACGCGCCAAAACCGATGCGGCCGCGGCCTGACAGTACGTCTTCTTCACGGCGCAGATGTTTGCGTGCACCGTCTTCGGCGACTACGTAGCTGCCATTGGTGCTTTCATCGCGCAGGTAGAAGCGGCCATTGCGGAAGGAAAGTTCTGCATGCTGACGGGAAGTCAGGCGGCCATTGACCTGCAGGCCGGCCTGTTTGCCGCGACCGACGCTGCAGCTTGAGTTGCGCGAATCGATGCGCAGGCGCTGCTCGCCGTAATTGACAACCAAGGCTATCTCACCGGCGGTGGCAGACAGGCGCGGGCGCGAGGAGATCTGGGTCTCTTCGCCGGTGCGCTCCCACGGCATCTTGAAAATGGCGAGTTCGCCATTCCAGGCTTCAGCCGGCACTTTCTCAATCGGATGAATGTCGGGAAACAGCGGCGGCGGCAGGGTATCGACAGCCTGACGCGAGGTCAGGATTTCATCGGCTTTGGCGAGTTTGATGATCTGCTGGGCGGTGATGGGCGCCTCGCCGATGAGGTCGTTGTCGCGCCACACCACGCTGCCGTAGTGCCAGCCAATCTTGATGTGCAGCACGCCCATCTTGAACACGCCTTCTTCGCCGCTGCGGCGCAGGCCGGCCTGCATCTCGGTCGCACACAACGCGGCCTTCACCGGCTCGGTGAACGCGACCATGATTTCGTCGCCGATGGTCTTCAAGGTTTCGCCGCTCAAACCGCTGGCGATGTCACGCAGCATCTCAATACAAAGCGCCAGATCGGTGCGCGCGATGGCGTCGCCGAACTGCTCGTACAGGCGCGTGCTGCCCGACACGTCGGCGTACAGCACAGCTAGTTGTTTGAGGGATTTATCCATGGCGGTCGGGCCCAAGTCTAAAGCAATGCGCCCGCGAAGGGCATCCGGCAAAGCGCGTTGTCACTTATTCGAAACGCGTGCCGGGATTACGGATCCACACCGCATTGGGCGCCAGGATATCGATATCGACCGGATTGTTCAGACCGGCGTGCTCCTCGAACCAGTGTTTGAGTGCACCGCCGCCAATGATGCGCGGCGAGGCGTTGGTATTGCTGGAGCGGTCGATATGCCCGTGGATGGTCGATTTCTCGCTGCCGCACAGGATCTTGATGCGCTCGCGGTCGTTGCCGAACAGGCGCGAGTAGCGCACCGGAACGTTGAAGAAACCCTTGTCCATGTACATATAACCGACCAGAAAGCGGTAGCTGGGACGTTCGCCGGCGCTGCCGACATGGCTGTCGTCCTCGCTCTGGGGGTCGCGTTTGCGGCGCCGCGCCGCCGGCGCAACGATGTTCAGCGGGGTGTGGTCGGCTGTTTCGAACACGCTGCCGGCGTTGCGATTCCAGGGCGGGTCGAGGGCGTCAATCAGGCTGTGCTGCAAACCGGCCGCGAGGTTGACGCGAAAGCTGCCGTATAGCATCGCACCAGGGTCGGGCATGGCGTACAGCGCCACCTGCTGGTCGAGCATCAGCATTGCGACAATCCGGTCGCGATTGCGCGCCCGCACCGAGCGCGGCGGGCCGCCTTGTTCATAGCCCTGCATGCGCAGGCCCAGGGCGCGCCCCGAGCGTCCGACGTAGAGCAGTTCCTGCTCGCAGGCGAAGGCGTACAGCACGTTGGCGGCGGCCGGATAACGGCGCACCTCGATGCGCGGTTCGCCGTCCTCGAGCAACCATTCGCCGGCGAGCTCAAAGCCGATTTCCTGAAGACGCGCGAGGGGTGGCGTGGGCTCAAAGGGCTGCATCGACGAGCTGGACTCCTGGGCGGCCGGTGGCCGCGGGCGCTGTGATTCTAGTGGATCAGATGCAAGCCGCCCAAGGGAGCGGTGCTCACTATTGGACAGCGTCAAGCTTAGGGCTTAAGGTCGCGGGCCCGCAGCGCCAGCCACAGGACCTTTCCCCGGTGCCATCGATAGTTTTTCTGCTCGCCGCGGCCAGCTTCGTGGTGGTGTCGGTGATGACCGTGACCGGGCCCCTGTTGCCGCTGATTGCCGAAGACTTCGGTACCAGTGTCGGCGCGGCCGGCATCGTCGTCAGCGCTTTCGCGGTGCCCTATGGCGCTTTTCAAATCGTGTTCGGGCCGCTTGGCGACCGCGCCGGCAAACTGCGGGTCATCGCCGGCGCGATGACGGTCTCGACCATCTTTGTGCTCGGGTCAGGCTTGAGTGGCAGCCTCGAAGGCCTGGCCTCGATGCGTTTCCTGTGTGGCGCGGCGATGGCGGGCACCGTGCCGCTGGCGATGGCCTATATCGCCGACGAGGTGCCCTACGAGCGCCGCCAACTGGTGATCGGCCGTTATCTGAACGGCCTGGTGCTGGGCCAGATCGGCGGTGGCTGCCTCGGCGGCCTGGCTGCCGAATACATGGAATGGCGCCAGATTTTCTACCTGTTTGCCCTGTGCTGTGCGCTGGTGGCGGCGGCGTTGTGGGTCAGTGCCGCGCGCCAGGGGCCGGCCAATGCCGCCCAGCAGCGCTCGCTCAGCGAGATCCTCGCGATCTACTGGGCAGTATTACGCAGTGCCCGCAGTCGCGCGGTGATCATTACCGGCACCCTGGAAGGTGTGTTCATTTTTGGCGTTGCGGCCTTTTACGGCGCCTATCTGCGTCAGCGCTTCGGTCTCGGTTACGCCGTGATTGGCGCGATCCTGGCCATGTATGGCGTGGGTGGCATGGCCTACAGCGCGATGGTGCGCCCGATAGTGGCGCGGCTCGGTGAGCGACGTATGGTGGTGGCCGGCACCGCACTGCTCGGCGGCTGTTATCTCTTGCTGCCGTTGCTGCCCGTGTGGTGGATGACGCCGCCGCTGTTATTCCTGGCCGGCTTCGGCTTCTACACCTTTCACAACACCATGCAGACCCAGGCCACCGAACTCGACCCCAATGCACGCGGCACGGCGCTCGCGCTGTGGGTGTTCATGATGTTTCTCGGGCAGGGCGTCGGCGTGCTGTTGACCGGGGTAATCATCGATCGGGGTGGTTATGGCGCGGCGTTCGCGATGGCGGGTGTCGGTGTGATCAGCCTCGGATTATGGTTCCACCGCCGACTGGAAAAACACGTTCGGCTGTAGGTGCGATTTCAATCGCACATTCAAAGGCACATTTGAATGTGCGAATTTGTCGCACCTACAGGGACGCTCGAGTGCGATTTCAATCGCACCTGTAGATTGACCTCTAGAGGTTCTCGCAGAAGAAATCGCGCGCGACCTGACTGGTCTCGTCGAATTTCTCGACATAGGCCTCATAGTGATCAGAGTCGATAATGTGCAGCTTTTTCGGCCCCGGCACCATGTTGAAATGGTCGAGTGCGATGTCGGTCGGTGTGCAGGTATCGAACTCCGAAACGATCATGAGCAGCGGCGTCGGGCTGATGAGTTTCATGTAGCCGCTCACGTCGTATTCCAGCATGTAGTCGATGGAACGCAGGGTGACGCGGTTTTCCCAGGTCGACTCCTTACCCTTGCCGACATACTGGTGGATGAAGTTATAGGTCTGCTCGCCGGGGAACAGGTGCGGCTCGGTGGGGTCGAGCGTACACATCTTCATGTACTGTGAGGGTTTGCCCTCGACACGACGCTGGCGGTCTTCGTCCAGCATCTGACGGAAACCCTTCATGTTCACTACCGGCAGGAACTGCTGCAGGTTGCGCACGCCGTTCATGAACGGCACCTGGCTGACCACAGTCTTGACGCGACGGTCGAGTGCAGCCACCGCACACACCGTGCCGCCGGTATAGCTCGTGCCCCATACACCGATGCGGTTGGCATCACATTCCTTCTGCATCTGCGCAAAGGTGATGGCGCTGCGGTAGTCGCGCATTTGCATCACCGGGTCGATGTCGGAACGCGGTTTGCCTTCCGATTCACCGAGGCAGCGGTTGTCATAGACCAGCACGGCGAGGCCGGCTTTGCAGAACACTTCGGCGTATTTGTCCAGGCCCATTTCCTTGACGCCCGAGAAGCCATGAGCCATGACCACGGTCGGAAACGGACCTTTACCCTTGGCCGGCTTATACAGCCAGCCGCGCAGGGTCAGGCCTTCTGATTTGAATTCGATGTCGCGACGCATGTGAGTCCCCTCGAAAGATAGTGATGACGAAAAGCTGCAGTCCAAAGATAAACGTGAGACCAGACCCGACGCCAGTGGCTAGTGTGCTGTGCCGTGATGACCTTCGATAATTACAACGCGCCGAGCACCGGATGCGGCCGATAGGGCGCCGCCAGCGCCGCCAGTTCGTCGGCGTCGAGGCGCAACTCGAGCGCCGCAGCGGCGTCTTCGAGTTGCGGCAGTTTGGTCGCACCGATGATCGGCGCAGTGACGCCCGGCTGCGCCAGCAGCCATGCCAGTGCAAGCTGCGCATTGGGTACACCGCGAGCCTGCGCCAGCGCCGACACGGCATCCACCACCGCAAAGTCGTCGTCCTGAAAGTACATGTCGTTGGCGAGCGGGTCGCTGCTCGCGCGCAGTGTCGTGCCGCCGCCCTGGCCGTTCTCGGCGCGGCTGCGATTGCCGGTCAGAAAACCACGCGCCAGCGGGCTCCACGGGATGACCGCGATACCTTCGGCGCGACACAGCGGCAGCATCTCGCGTTCTTCTTCGCGATAGATGAGGTTGTAATGATTCTGCATGGAGACAAAACGCGTCACGCCCATGCGCTCGGCGAGGTGCAGCAGGCGCGAGAATTCCCACGCGTACATGCTCGACGCGCCGAGATAAAGCGCCTTGCCGGCCTTCACCACGTCGTTGAGGGCGTCGAGGATTTCTTCCATCGGCGTGACGCGATCGAGCCGATGGATTTGATAGATGTCGACGTAATCTGTGCCGAGGCGACGCAGGGATGCGTCAATGGCATGCATGATGTGTTTACGCGACAGGCCACGGGTATTCTCACCGTCGCCCATCGGGAAAAACACCTTGGTCGCAATCACCACGTTCTCGCGTTGCGCGCCATAGGCGCGGATCGCACGCCCCAGGATGCGCTCGCTTTCACCCAGCGAATAGACGTCGGCGGTATCGAAGAAGTTGATGCCGAGCTCGAACGCACGCTTGAAGAACGGCATTGACGCGCCTTCGTCCAACACCCAGTCACGCCAGCTCGGCGAGCCATAACTCATACAACCAAGACACAGGCGCGACACGCGCAGACCGGTATTGCCGAAATTGATGTACTGCATGGCGCCGTCTCCCGCACTGAATGAGGGGGCCATTGTAGAGGCAGGGAGCGAGCGTGCGACGGACCGGTGACGGCCAAAGCCGCCGACCGTGACCTCAACTACTGAGTCATTCGTCGCGACAGGTTATATTGGCGCCCTTGAGCCACGGAGTTCCTCCCCATGAACGAAACGACTTTCCGCGTCATGCTCGCCAGCAAGGGTTTTCCCGAGCCGTCCGTGATTGAACGCGAAGCGAATCTTGTCACTACCGACCACGTTCACGATTACACCGCCTGCGCCCTCATCCTCGATGGCGAGATCAGCGTAGTGACTGCTGAACGCACCACCACGTGTGGGCCAGGCGATACCTTTACCCTCGAAAGCGGTATCACCCACCACGAGGAATACGGTCCGCAGGGCGCGCGCCTGTTGTTCAGCAACCGCGTGCCCTGAGGTGAGCCGTCAGGCGATGGCGGCGTAGGTTGCGCCCAGCAGGGCTTCTGAGCGCGGCCCGCCGATGATGCCGGGTGCCATCTTGTTCATCATGTAGGCAATGGTCAGTTGCTGGTCGGCGTCGTTTACGACCAGCGAGCCACCCCAACCGCCCCAATAGGCCACCCGTCCCGCCGGCAGACAGGGCATCGTGACGGATTCCGGCAGGCCATAACCGATGCCGAAACGCAGCGGAATGCCGATCGCGAGATCGGGGCCATTGGACTGCTCTTCAAAAATGCGATCGATGGTCGGCTGCGACAACAGACGCACACCATCGAACTCGCCGCCATGACTGACCACCGCCTGCACGCGCGCCACTGAGCGCGCGTTGCCGTGGCCGTTGGCGGCGCCGATCTCGGCGCGCCGCCAGGCGCTGGTCCACGCCGAAGTCGGATCGGGCGCCGGACCGGTAAAGGTCTTGTACATCACCGAGTCCTTGTCGAGGCTGTCGAGGTCGAAGGGAAGGGGGGGCGGCGGCACGATGTTGGATACCCGGTGATCATGTTCAGCGGCGAGACCAATATGGAAATCGGCGTTCAGCGGCGCCGCCAGTTCATCGGCAAAATAACGACCGAGGCTCTTGCCGGTCACGCGGCGCACCACTTCACCGACCAGATGGCCTTGGTTAAACGCGTGATAACCGGACGCCGTGCCGCGTTCCCACCAGCACGGTTGCGCCGCCAGCATGGCGGTCGATTTTTGCCAGTCGTAGAGGTCTTCCAGCACCACCGGCTGGGCCCAGGCGGACACACCCGAAGTATGCGCGAGCAGATCGCGCACCAGCACCGCACCCTTGCCGTTGGCAGCGAACTCCGGCCAATAATCGGCCACCGGCGCGTCGAGCGAAATCAGGCCACGGTCGGCCAGCACCAGCGCGGTCAGGTTGGTCATGGTCTTGGTCGTCGACCAGACATTGGTGAGGGTGTGTTCGGTCCACGGGCGGGTGCGTTCGGAGTCGGCCCAGCCGCCCCAGATATCAACCACGGTGCGACCCTTGTGGATGACGGCGACCGAAGCGCCGAGGTCGTCACCATTGGCGAGATGGGTGGCGAGGACTTCGCGCACTTGATTGAACTGAGGCGTACAAACGCCGTGGACTTCCGACATGTGATTTCTCCCCTAGAGTGTTTGAGGCGGCCTGACGGCCAGGCGCGCTCTGAATAAGCTACGGCTCAAGCGACTGCGCGGCCCTGTGCCTTCAGCACGAGTTGCGTGCGCCGGCGGCGCTATCGGCCGCAATCTGTTCGATTGTTTCCATGATCCAGGCGCCACGAATGTCATCCGGATTGAGCGACACCATGAAGCTGGTCAGTCGTCTCATGGTGGCGGCGCCACCGATATTGACCAGACCGTCCAGCGCATTCATCCAGGTCTGTTCATGCACGTCATCCATCGCCGCAATCAAGAACTCAAGAGCGGCCGGGTCACCGAATTGTGCAATCACGAACACCAGTGTGGCGCGCAACTCAGGATTGCGCGCATGCCAGAATTCATCGATGAGGTCCGGCATCACCACCGGCGACAAGGCCAGCAGATTGGCAATCGCCAGCTGCGCGTTGGGGGTCACCAGCTGTTGAACTTGCGCAGCGAGGTATTGGCGAAAGCTCACGGCGTCAGTTCAGCGGCCCGATGCGGGGCGGATTACGCCGCCACCGCATGCGCGTTGCGCGAACTCTCGGTGGCCGCTTCGCCCTGGATGCGGGTATGCATCATCACGCGCTCCTGGCGGTAGTCATACGGACAGGCGCGATGCAGCAGACAGCGGTTGTCCCACACTGCCACATCGCCCGCCTGCCAGTGGTGGGTATAGACCCGCGGCGGCTGGCAGATGAAGTCGTTCAAGTACTGGATCAGTGCTTCCGCTTCGGCCTGCTCCATGCCGGGAATGCTGGCGGCGTGACGCCCGACATATAGCGCGGGGCGACCGGTCACCGGATGGATCTTTACCAGCGGCCGCAGCGGCGACTCACCTTCAAAGAATCCATAACCGGCACCGACTTCTACCTTATGGCCGATTTTTGCCTGGGAGTAGAAATAGGAATGGTAGGCGTCGAGATTGGCAATGCGCGCACGGGTGGTTTCGTCCAGCGCATCGTAGGCGGCGCGCGCGTCGGCCCACGCGGTCTGACTGCCAGTGCTCGGCAGCACATGGGCCGACAGCACGGAGGCCTTGGCTGAGAGGCGCATGTAGGAGCTGTCGGTGTGCCAGCCTTCGTTGCCGCGCAGCAGTTTCATGCGCTCCGACTCGGCTTCGAGCAATTGGCCGTCGGGCGCCTTGTTGGCTATCGGGATGGTGGTCATGCCCGCCGCCAGCACTTCGATTTCGCCGAAACGCAGAGCGAAGTCGAGTTGCGCCTCGGC